>NZ_JAUNXR010000013.1 GCF_030539665.1 Methanobrevibacter sp. | reverse complement strand
ACATTGAAATAATAAACATAGAACACTGTTTTCTTATGTAATGTAAAGAAACATTATGAAATCAACTTTAAATTATTTTAAAACAGTAATTATGATATAATTAATATATAATTAGATGATATTTTTATTTTTTATAATATAAAAAGACACGTCTTTATGAATTCGATTAAGTAGATATCTCACTTTTAAATCTTTTTTACTTCTTTTAACTACATTTAATCCATTTAATCTTTTTTTAAAAGAAACAATTTTTTTCGGTATACATTCCAATGTTTCTTTACAAAACATACTGATTCTTCTGTTAACCTTTGGAGGACTGTAATGAAATATAAGATATCCGTTATAATGCCTGTTTACAATGCTGAAGACACTATAGGTGAGGCAATAGATTCAATTGTCAATCAGACTTTCGGTTTTGAAAATATTGAACTTATTCTGGTTGATGACAACTCAACAGACAATTCCTGTGATATCATCAATGAATATTCAGACAAATATGACAATATCATCCCGTTTTTCTCTGATGAAAATCATGGTTTTCCAGGATTTGGAAGAAATGTTGGGATTAATCTTGCTTCTGCCGATTATCTGATGTTTATTGACAATGATGATGTCTACACTCCTGATTTTTGCAGAAGGGTTTATGACAAGGCTATTGAAGGGGATTTCGATGCTGTGGCCTGCTGCTATCTGGAAGTCTTTGATACTCATGAAAACAGGGTCTGCAACGGCGATGGTCTCTATGAGGGCCATAGATTACTTTCAATTAAGGAATCAATAATCTGGAATAAGATCTATAGAAAATCAATCATTAAGGACAATGACATCTATTTCGTTGAGGATATGATAAACGAGGATTCACTGTTCACTCTGGAGTTTTTCCTGAATTCTGAATCGATATTCTATATCAGCGATTTCATCGGATATGAGCATATCTATAGGGATTCTTCACTATCGTTAATCACCTATAAATCAGCCGTTGATTTTTTAAACTCCTATTGCAGCATCTACAATCTGTTTAAGAGATATGATCTTGAGGATATAAACCATCATATGAAAGGCCGTGTTGAAGGAACTTTAAAAAGAGCAATAGCTATGGATGGAACAAAAAAGGAAATAAAGGATGTTTTAAAGAGATTGGATAAGTTTCAAAGAAAAATAGGTTTTGATGAGAATTTGGATAATAAATTTCTAAATAGAATCAATAGAAAATTGATAAATGGTGACTTCAAGAGTTCCTATCATAATGTTTTGCTTCTAAATAGACTATACAAATCTGGTTTTGTTAGAAAAGTAGCCAATTCAATTTCCTAGAATCTGTCTTATGATGTACTTGTCCCCATCATCAAATGTTCTTGTAAGAATAAGGAATATGATGTAAATTGCAATGCTAACGGGAATAGCTATCCACATGTTTAATTTTAGATAAAACAGGACAATTCCCAAACCTGCTGAGGAGATGCAGATTTTGACTATGTCGAAGACAAGATGCCTTCCAGGAAGAAGATCTAATTTTTTAAGGGCAATTGAAGCCAATACCAGAATTAGCATGTCGCTTAATACAGTAGCTATTGAAGCTCCGATATATGAATATTTTGGAATCAAAAAGAAATTCAGGACAACATTGAATACTGCAGCAGCCAAATAGATCTTTGTCACTGAATACTCCTTGTGGGAAGCGTTCAAGGCTGTGGATGCTGCACCGTTAATGAACAGGAAACATACTGTCCAGATCAATATTTGCAAGACAACACCTGCCTGATCGTACTGGTGGCCATAAATGAACTGTATGATGTCAGTTGAATAGAAAAGACACCCGATGCAAATTGGAACGGTAACCATTGTAAGGTACTTTGTGGATTTCTCAAAACTTGCCACAAGCAATGAGCTTTCGCTCTTGTAGAGTTTGCTCATTACAGGAAAGATTACAGCAGTGTAGATTCCATAGAACAATGTCAAAACGTTGATTAGCTTATATGTAGCGTTGTAGATACCTGTTGCAAAGTCCCCAACCATCTGGGTAAGCATTACAATGTCAATTGAATAGTAGATAGTATAGAAGATTCCTGTAAGTGCAAATGGAATTCCCCAAACAAGCAATTTCTTCCAGAAATCGAAGTCAAATTGGAATTTCGGCCTGATGATGTGCTTTAAAAGGGCATAGGTGGTGTATCCTAAAAATATGACATTTGCAATAACATAGGCCCAGCTTATTCCCTCCAATCCAGTGTTGAAATAGATTGCAACAACAATCAGGACAAAGGAGAATACAGCAAGCAAGATATTGGCTATCCCCTGGTAGATTCCCTTTTCATGAGCCTGGAAAACCCCATGGAACAGGCCGGTGAAATTCTTCAAAACGCACTCCAAAACAAACAGCATCACTACATAGATTACAAGATTGGAACTGTTCCAGACAACAAGAAGGATATAGATGATTACAAAATATCCGATTGACAGCAGAAGCTTCAAGGGTATTGCATTTCCAAGATACCTGTCTGCAATGTCATAATCGGTAGCTATGCTTCTTACAACATGAGTATTTATTCCTAAGTCACAGCAGACAGCAAACATTCCAGATAGGGAAATCGCGAAACCAAAAATACCATAATCGCTCACACCAAGATATCTGGCTATTAAAATTGTCCAGAAGAACGCCAAAATGCTTGTGATAACCTGGGATATTGCAAGCCAGCTCATATTTTTGAAAATTAGTCTTATCTTGTTCATGATTTCCCGATTAAAAATTAATTGTCTAATTATTAATGTTGATTTTAATATTATTTAAAATAATGTTGTAGCTATTATTTGATGATTAGTAATTTCCAAAGTCAATATCTGAAAAGCAATGGTTTACTCTATCTTCAACTGGAGGCAATTTCATATAATCTCCATACAATCCAGTTAAATAGGTGTCGTAGTCTTTAGGCACCGTTACTGTTATTTCTTCAAATTTTACCTTTTTAGGTGGTTTGAAAATATCTTTTGGAACAATGTTTAATGTAGAATAAGGTGTGCTCAAATTGGCCACATTTTCAGTTTCCTTTTTACGAGTGCTATTGATTAAAGATTCTCCTCTCTTTTTAATAAACTCATTGTCAATTCCAATAATGTCAAACAGTTTTTTCATCAATCTTCCAATTGTCTGCTTTTTTTCAGAAACATAAATGTCATTTAAGCTTATTTCATATAGGAATAATATCTTTCTAAATAACTTGTATTTTAAATCAAATATTTTTCTTTCAAAAAATCCTTCGGGAATATTGTCCAAAACAAAAATGTCTATGCTGATTCCTAAATTAAAATCAGTGTTTCTGTCATATCCCCTTTCAAGGTTGGTTCCTTTCAAATTGATTTCACAGTAATTGCGACAGTAATAATCTCTGGTTTTAGAGCTTATAAATTCAAATTGGTCACTTTCATAAGTCTCCATCACTTTAATGAATCTATCATAATCCTCTCTTAAAAGGATTACGTCAACGTCATCGTCCCATGGGATAAAACCTTCATGTCTAATTGCTCCTAGAGCAGTACCGCCATCTAAAAAGTAAGTGATTTCATTTTCATCACAGATTCTGACGAATTCCTTTAAAATCATCAATTCCAAATCTTTGATTTTTTGCAAATCTTCAGGATCATATTCCTTTAAAGTTTCCTCTTTGGTTATAATCATATTTTCACTTTTAAAAACTTATTTGCAGTTGAAATATGTGCTGTTAATCTTTTTTAGACAATCAATACTTTTTCGGAATGTTTTTTCCATTTCTTCTTTTGATTGGAATTGTGTTTGTATGAATTTTTTAAGTGAATGGTTGTCTATTGTGTTTGGTATTTCCATGTATCTTTTCCCAAATGATTCTTCCAATACGTGTGCTATGTCATTTGGGCATTTGAAGTCCATTCCTTCAAATTTTACTGTTTTTAATGGAAAGATTTTGTCAGTTTTGTAGATGTATATTGGTGAGGTGTTTATCACATCCAATGAATCTGTGAGATACTTGGTTTTTTCATCGGTTAGTCCTGTTTCCTTTTTCATTTGTTCTAGTCCTTCTTTGAATGTGATGTTTCCTCTTTTTAGTTCTTCATTGAATCGATATTTTGTAATCATGTATTTTTTGTTGAATAGATCGATTTTGTCTTCTTCTATGTAGTCTTTTGGGAAGAAATCGATTTTCAGGTAGGGTTTCATCCATGCAAATTGTAAAAACGAGAATTTCTTAAGGCTTATGAGATTAGTTTCATCATTTAAATCATAAACGCTTCTAAAATCATTGAAATGGTTTTCTCCATTTTCAATTATTAAGGACAATCCACAGTTTTCCTTTAATTCAGGGAATTTGTCTATTTCTTTTGGTAGAACTTCAATTAGCTTGTTGTAGTCTTTTCTCAATATTGAAAGATCAATATCATCATCCCATGGAATGAATCCTCCATGCCTTACAGCTCCTAAAAGTGTACCATAATCCATCCAGTAATCAATATCATATTTTCTGCAGACATTGTCGATAAATTTGAACAGTTCAAGGTATAAAAGTTGAATGTCTCTTGCTAAACCTTTCATTTTAATGTCGCAAGATGTAAATAGAATATTTAGCAATTCCTGATGTGATTCCATTTGCTTAGATGTCTTTGAACCGCTTCTTAATTTGTCTGCTGCTGATAAAAAAAAGTTAAGGACTGAAGAGTTGTATTTGATAAAATCAGGAAGTTTGCCATATAATCTTTCAAAATCCATTATTTCACTTCTTTTTTATTGGTTTTTACTAAATAGTATCTGTATGCTTCAAACATCTTGCAAATCATCGAATATGGCAAAAATCCATAAGTAAACGAAAGTAGTTTCCCTTTCCAGTGCCTGTGGTCTTCGATATATATTTCATCATCTGTAAATGGTGTCTTTTTGGCATATTCATCGAATATTGGCCTTAACGGATGGTTTTCAG
>NZ_JAUNXR010000012.1 GCF_030539665.1 Methanobrevibacter sp. | reverse complement strand
CAAAAATCGATATGAAACAAAAAATAATAAAAATTATAAGGTTTCAACAAGACTATATACTCCAAAATATATATAAAAAACAGATTTAAAATAGCCAAAATATAATTAAAGCCATAGGGAAAAGCAACAGGTATCCTCCTCATTATCTGTTGCTTTCGCAAATAAAAAATAGTGGGTATGCTCCTCAGTATCCGTTATTTTTTATTCAATATAAAGTAGCTAACCACACATTAGCTGCTTTATATTCAACACGTTTTTTTCTAAAGATTTAGCTTTCAATAAGAATTTTTTTTATTATTTTATACTTCATGATTTGTATATATATTATATAGGGAATTTTTATTATTTCATGCTTCATGATTTGCATATATATTATATAGGGAATTTTTTCCAATTTCTTGTTTTAATGAAAAGTTTCATTTTCAGATCTGATTTTCCATTAGATGATTGTTGCACGTGATTGCTTCAGATTCAAAATAGCTGTAAAAATTAAGATTTTTCCAATAAAAAATAAAATTCTTAAGTAAAATCAATATTTTCAATCATGGAAGTATATTAATAACTGTTTGCATTTATTCGAGCTTTAAATTAATGTCTAAATAAAAACAGTCAATTTGAACCATTTTTCATGTAAGAATCATTTTTCAAAATGTGCACAATCCATAATGTTTATATACTCGATAGGTCTACTCCTTACTTGGGTGAAAAAATGACTGGTAATAGTAATAGTAAATTATCTAGTAATAAATTTAAAATGGGTCTTATGGCCTTTTCATTAGTTACACTCGCATCACTTATGAGTATTCGTAACTTCCCAACAATGGCATTAGTAAAATGGCAGTTAATCACTTTCACAATATTAGCTGTAATTTTATACTTGATCCCAGCAATCTTAACTTCATCTGAGTTAGGTACCGGATGGCCTCAAAATGGTGGAGTCTATGTATGGGTAAAAGAAGCTTTTGGTCAAAGATGGGGATTTACCGCAGTTTGGATGCAATGGTTCCAAATGACCATAGGTTTTGTTAGTGTATTAAGTTTTGTAGCAGCAACTTTCTCATATGCAATCGATCCTGCATTAGCAAATAATAAGATTTATATCTTTGCAGTAATCGCATTCGTATGGTGGTTATTTACCTTTATTAACTTTAGAGGACTTAAAACTTACACAAGAATCAATTCTGTCTTCTTAGTAATAGGTACTCTTATTCCATGTGCTCTCTTGATTATCGGAGGGTTCTGGTTTGTAGGAACAGGACATCATATTCCTTTATTCACAATGCATCCTACCGTAGCAGACTTCATTCCAAACTTAACAAGTATAGATAACTTATCACTCTTAGTAGTATTCGTATTCTTATTTGTAGGTGTAGAGATGACTGCAGCACACGCAGGAGACATTAAAAACGTAGGTAGAAACTATCCTTTAGGTCTTTTAATTGCAGGTATCGTACTTGTAGTTGTAAGTATCTTAGGTGCATTAGCAGTAGGTTTCTTAGTTCCTACTAGTGGATTAAACTTACTTGCAGGTATTATGCAAGGATTCGAAGCAATGTTCGGTGCAGGTGTATTAACATCATTCATAGCACTTCTTATTACAATCGGATCTATTGGGGAAGCATCCTCATGGATTTTAGGACCTGTAAGAGGTTTACTTGTAACTGCAAAAGATGGTAACCTTCCAAAAGTATTACAAAAAACCAATTCAAAAGGTATGCCAACTAACATGATGATTGTTCAAGGTATTATTGTAACCTTCTGGGCAGCTATGTTCGTAGCTCTTCCTGGTGGTGTTAACAGTTCCTTCTGGATCTTATTATCCTTAACAACATTAGTATATATTGTAATGTACTTATTCATGTACGCAGCAGTAATCAAACTCAGATACTCTCAACCAAACGTAAAAAGAGCATTCAAAATCCCTGGTGGAAAACTTGGTGCTTGGATTGTAGGTGTTTGGGGATTCGCAGCTATGGTATTCACATTCATCGTAGCTTTATTCCCACCTTCACAAATTAACGGTTCAGGATTAACTACTCCAGAATATGTAGCAATTCTCTTAATTGGTACTATTGTAGTAGCTATCATTCCACTCATCATCTACAGATTCCGTAGAGCTGACTGGAAACCTGCAAACAACCCTGAACTTCAAATGCACGAAGCTAGAAATCAATTAATCAACGATGAGGACGCTAAAAAAGCTGACTCTACAGAACAATCTGGTAATAAAGACTAAAAGATGAACACCATGGTTCTAAATTGAACCACCCGTTCATTTTTTTATAAAAAAAATTGAACTTATATATGAAATATATATAAATACTAAATATTTTAGGAGATGAAAAAATGTCAGATTTAGAAAATAGTAATATGAAAGAAGTCACAGCTAACAACAATAAGGTAAAAGCTTTATTCTTAGGTGAAAAAGCTGAAAATAGAGACTTCTTCCAAAAAGAAGCTGAATTTGTTATAAACGAACATACTTCATGGCGTAGAAACTTCCACCCTGAAGATCCTGAAAGAGACAGCTATGTCGTAAGAAATTCACCTGAATATCAACAAACCTTAGCAAAAACCAATGAGGTCTTAAACGATTTAACTTCAAAACTTAAAGTAGACAGTGACCCATGGTTCTCACAAAGATATTTAGGTCAAATGAACGCAGATACCTTAATGGTAGCAAATTTAGCTTACTTGGCTACTATGCTCTACAATCCAAACAACGTCGCATACGAATCTTCAGTTGCAACTTCCCAAATGGAATTTGATGTAGGTAAACAATTAGCTCACATGTTAGGTTTCGAAGGAGACAAAGCATGGGGTCACATTACCACTGACGGATCCGTTGCAAACTTTGAAGGTACTTGGTTAATGCGTAACTTAAAATCCTTCCCACTTGCAGTAAAAGAAGTAAAACCAGATTACGTAAAAGGCAAATCTGATTGGGAATTATTAAACATGTCTGTAGAAGACATCCTTGATTTAATCATCGAAACAGAGAAAAACGGTGACTTCCCAGCAATCAGAAAAGAAACTGCTCGTGGAGTAGGTGCAGGTAACGGTGAATACGGTGTTTTAATTGTACCTCAAACTAAACACTATTCCTGGGTAAAAGCAACCGATATTCTTGGTATTGGTTCTAAAAACTTGATCGAAATTCCAGTAGACGACAACTACCGTATGAGTATTGATGCTTTGAAAGAAGCTATTGATGAATGTGTTGCAAACAAAATCCCAATTATGGGAGTTGTTGCAGTAGCAGGTACCACTGAAGAAGGTGCTGTTGACAAAGTCAATGAAATTCAAGCATTAAGAGAAGAATATGCAGCAAAAGGTATTAATTTCTACTTCCATATCGATGCAGCATATGGTGGATACTCAAGAACTCTTTACTTAGACGAAAACAACGAGTTCATGGAATACGATGAATTGAAAAGAAGAATCTTCGAAGACGGTGTCTTCAAATATGATACTGAATACCCTTCCAAAGAGTTATACGACTCTTACAAAGCATTTGGTGCAGCAGATTCCATTACCGTTGATCCACATAAAATGGGATATGTCCCATATACTGCAGGTGGTATTGCAATCAAAAACGAAAAAATCTTAGATTTAATTTCCGAAGTTGCTCCATATGTATTTGAAGAAGCAGGATACGGTCCAGAAGAAATCGGTAGTGTAATCCTTGAAGGATCCAAATCAGGTGCAGCAGCTGCAGCTGTATGGGCAAGTCATCAAACCATTCCTTTAAACATTGGAGGATATGGGGAAATTATCGGTAGAAGTATTGAAGCAACCCGTTTACTCACTCAAAGATTACTTAACGATGATACAATTGAAGTAAACGGAGTTGAATACAAAGTTCAACCATTATGTTTAGAACCTGACTTCAACATTGTTTGTTTTGCATTTAACCCAGTCGGAAACACTGATTTAGCAAAAATGAACAAACTCAACGAAGATTTCTGGTACAAAGCATCCTATAAAAACGGACCTATGTACTTAAATGACTTCATCACTTCCCATACTATCTTCGATGTAAGTGAATATGGAGACAGTCCAGTCGAGTTCATCGAAAGATTAGGTATTCCAGCATCTGAATGGGAAAAAGTACATCAAGTTACCGTTCTCAGAGTCTGTAGTTTAACCCCAATTCTCGCTCATGAAAAAGACCTTGACGGTGTATGGGACAAATACTACGACATGTGGAAAGGTAAATTAGCAGAACTTCAAGATGCACAAGAATTAAAAGAAGATAACTCTTAAATCTTCTTTTTTATTCTTTTTTTTTTTAAAAATTAGCTTTTGGATATTTCATCTAGTTTTTCAACCATATCCAAAATACGACTTCTGGAATTATTGTTTTTGCTCTGTTTTTCATTATAGCTTTTTTCACTTTCAATAACGTAAAAGGCTTCCTCTGAAGTTGTTGACGGAATGTTCATTTTGGCAAGATTTCTTTCAACTCTACGTTTTAGCTTTTCATCATCCATATCAACCCCTAAAAAAATTGGTGTTTTTACCGCAGAGGATATTTTGGTATTGTGTCTTGCGTTTTTTCTCTCTTCAGATCTGCTTTCCAATATTTCAGAGCTTTCCCCATTTAAACCAGGATCTCTAAATGGTATTCCAACATCTGACAATGCAATTCTTATTTCATCGTTTTTAGGAAGGCTGTAGTCAAGCATTTCAACGTTTGGGCTGGCCAATGTTCCTCCCTGTTTTCTTCCGAATACCGGTCCTTTACCTATATGAAAACCTGCCTCAATCAATCCTGCACGAACTGGGGCTGATGATGTATATGTGCAGACAATTCCGTTTTCCTTTATCACACGCTTGAATTCATTGAAAAATTCAAGTGAGAATAGCTCAGGGGCCATATTCTGTGAAAATGGGTCAAGAAATATGGCATCGTAGGAGTCATCCTCCAAATCCTGTATGGTTTGACGTGCATCATCAATAAACACATTGATTTCTATGTTTTCGGGGATATCGCAGTCTTCAAGCTCCAGGGAAGCATAATCTTCTTTTATCAGCTGTTTTTCAATAGCCTTACGGGTAATGTCATGCGCTTCTATTGGTGATGGAGCCAGTAGGCCACATGCAAGGGTAGGCTTTGATATCTCAACCATGTCGATTTTAAGACTTTTCCCATCATTTTCAATAAAATTGGCTATTGCTGCAGATGAGTTATATCCAAGACCTGCACAGATATCTAAAATGGCTATGTCATTGTCATAATCCAGTTTCAAAGGCTTGACGAACTTTTCGAAGGATTCACTAATTGCGCCGGTTGAAGTGTGCAATGTTTCTATTTTATTGTTTATTTCCTTTGAATTTACAGAATAAGAACCGTCATCGGTTAAAACAAAAAATCCAGTATTTTTATTAAAGAAATTATTTCTAAAATCAGGATTTCCAGTATTTTTTTCTTTTTCAAATGTCTCGTTTACCAAATCATAGATTGTATCATCTATTACTGTTGCATTCTTCTCATAACTCATTGTATCTAATATTTTATTATATACCTAATTCTTTAAATATTTATTTTAATATAATATATTAGTAATGGATAAAAAGTCATCTGTTATCATTTGTTTATTAATTATTCTACTTTCTATTGTAGGTGCAATAGTCAACGTTAGTTATTTTGGTCCTGCAAAGATGGAAACTGTAAATTTAAATACTGTATCCATTGATGTTCCAGCTAAGGTTCATTTTGATAAGGTTGACAATGGCTATACGTTGTTGAATTCCAGTGAAGGTTATTTTGTAGCCGAAATTACTGAAAACACTTCAATGACTGATGTTCAAAACCATTTCAAGCTGAAAAACAGCGATATTGTTTCACAGAAGGGAGCTCAAAGCGAAAACAATTCCAGAATAACAATTTTTAAAATAAATGATGAAAAATACATTGGTATATATGCATGTAACGATGCATTTGTAGTAGTTTGTGCACCTAATTTAGATATGTTAAATTTGATGTTAAACAGTATCACTCCATTTTCCGATATCAATCTTCCTAATGTGGAGGTTAATGGAAATGATGGTGGCGTTATCTATGTCCCTTCAAATGGTGATGGCGGTGAGGATAGCTCCAACGATGATTTTTTAGATAGTTGGATAAATGATTTCATGGATTCAAAAGATGAGGCTGAAGACACTTCCATAGGTCAGGATGAAAACAATCCATTTGAATTATAATTCCAACATTAATTAAATTTCATTCACTAACTTAAGCAAAGTTTATATAATTTCTTAATTAAATTTTAATTTAACTAATTTTTAAAGGTATTAAAAATGTTCGAAATCAAAGCTAAAGATAATAGAGGCCGTGTAGGAGTTCTAAAAACTAAAAGTGGAAATATTAAAACTCCAAATTTAATGCCGGTAATTCATCCTCGTAAACAAGCCATAGACGTTAAGAAATATGGTGCCGATATTGTAATTACAAATGCATACCTGATCTATAAAGATGAAGAATTAAAACAGGAAGCGATTGAAAAGGGTTTGCATGAACTGATCCATTTTGATGGGCCTATAATGACAGATTCAGGTTCATTCCAGCTCTCTGTCTATGGGGATGTTGACATTACAAACACTGAAGTTATTGAGTTTCAGGAACTGATTAAAACAGATATCGGAACTAGTTTGGATATTCCAACGGCTCCTTTTGTTGAACGTGAAAAGGCAGAACAGGATTTGGAAGTAACTTTGGAACGTGCAAAAGAGGCCATTGACTTTAGAAACTCTGAAAATATGGAAATGAAGTTAAACTCTGTTGTACAGGGATCAACATTCATGGATTTAAGAAGATATTGTGCCGATGAACTTACAAAACTTGATGCCGATCTATATCCTATAGGTGCCGTTGTTCCATTGATGGAATCATATCATTATAAGGACCTTGTTGACGTTGTAATGAATTCCGTAGCTCATTTGCCGGACAACAAGGCTCGCCATTTAATGGGTGCAGGTCATCCAATGGTATTTGCACTTGCAGTTGCTATGGGCTGTGACCTGTTTGATTCTGCAGCATACATCCTATATGCAGAAGACGATAGGCTGTTGTCTACAAGAGGAACCTATAAGCTGGAAAATCTTCAGGAAATGCCCTGTTCCTGTGAAGTCTGTTCCAACTACACTCCTGATGAATTGAGAGCAATGCCGAAAGAGCAGAGAAGAGATTTAATAGCACAACACAATCTTCACGTATCCTTCGCCGAATTGAGATTGATTCGTCAGGCAATTTATGAAGGCTCTTTGATGGAACTTGTAGAGGAACGTTGCAGAGTGCATCCTAAGCTATTGGATGCATACAGGCAGCTTGGAAAGTATATGGATGATATGGAGAAATATGATCCTAGAAGCAAAAAGTCCGCATTTTTCTACACAGGTCCGGAGTCATTAGCCAGAAGTGAAGTCAAAAGACACATGCAGAAGCTTCGTGAAATGCCTAAAAAACGCGATCTTGTGATTCTTCCAGCTAGCCGTAAGCCTTACTCAAAGTACATATCAGGCAAACTGGGAGAGTTCTATATTTATGGTAGTGAAAAGGAGCTTGATTTGGACAATACTGACTTTATGGTTTTGGATATTCCATTCGGTTTGATCCCGTTGGATATAGATGAGGTATATCCATTAAGTCAAAATGATGCCCCTAAGATAAAGGATGTAGATAGTCTTGAATTCATTGAGGACTTCATTTCAGAGTTTATTGAATATTATGACCAGACACTGATCCATTCAAGGATTATTAAGGATTTGGATATAGGATTGTATAATGCCCATTCAAAATCAGATGAAATAAGATTCAAAAAGGACGATGTCAGAAAGGTTAAGGCCATTGCGGACTATCAATTTGGAAATGGTGCTGGAGAAGCTTTATTTACCGGAAACATAAAGATTGAAAAAAGTAAGAAAACAGGTAAAATTAGACACATTTATGACGGTAAAGTGATAATAGCTAATATGAGAGCATCAGATAGCTATTTGGTCCTTTCAAAGGAAGGGGCTAAAAGATTACATAACAAAATGCCTTACCCTCAAAACAGGGTTGTTGTAAGCGAAGATTCAGTTCCGTTTGCATTGGATGGAAAAAGCGTATTCTCCAAGTTTGTAGTGACTGCTGACGAGAATATACGTGCAAATGATGAGGTTCTGATAGTAAGTGAAGATGATGAATTGCTTGCATATGGAAAGGCATTGCTTTCTGCTCATGAAATGAATGATTTTAACACTGGTCAAGCTATTAAAACAAGAAAAGGAATGAAAAAGTAAGGTGATGGATATGGATAAGGATAATATGGAAAAAACAACTCGTGATAGTGATTTGATTATTAATGCAAGAAAGCCTGAAGGGGAATTGGGTGATCAGTTGCTTGAAAGAATGAACAGGTCACATGAACAGATGGCTCAATGGGTTTGCAGCCATTTGGATGTTGAACCGGATTTCAGCATTTTGGATATTGGATGTGGAGGTGGAGTTAACGTAGCTCGCTTTGCAGATATGGTATCTGATGAGGGTAAGGTTGTTGGTATTGACTATTCCGATGTAAGTGTTGAGAAAACCTCCAAGTTAAATGCAAACGCTATTGAAGAAGGCAAAGTTGAGGTTATTGAAGGTTCTGTATCTGATATGCCTTTTGATGATGAGGCTTTTGATTTGATTACCGGATTTGAAACTATTTATTTCTGGCCTGATTTTATAAATGACTTGAAAGAAGTTTGCAGGGTTCTTAAGACTGGTGGTGTTCTTTGTTTTGGTAATGAGGCTCGCCATGAAGAAGGTGAAATGGATAAATATGATGAATTGGTTGATTTGTTGGATATGAAAATCTATTCTGATGAGGTTTTGGAAAAATCCCTTGAAATTGCCGGTTTTGATGATATAGAATTGAATAAAAATCCAGACAATTCATGGATTTGTATTAAAGCAGTTAAAAAGTAACCTTCTTTTTTCTATTTTTTTATTTTTTTCATTATTTTTTTAAACAGTTAATTAATTTTTGTACTTGATTTTTGTTATTTTGTATAAAAATTAGTCTTGTTGAAACCTTATAATTTTTATTATTTTTTGTTTCATATCGATTTTTG
>NZ_JAUNXR010000011.1 GCF_030539665.1 Methanobrevibacter sp. | reverse complement strand
TCAAAAATCGATATGAAACAAAAAATAATAAAAATTATAAGGTTTCAACAAGACTTTTCTCTTTTCTATTTTTTATTTAAAATCAAGAAAATTCTCCCATAGAAATCTATTTTAATATTTTTCAATAAACCTATTACCATGAAAAAAGCTATTGTCAGTGATAATTCAGGAACTCTGCTTGAGAGATATAGGGCCATTAAGGATATTGAAAGCGGAGACATTTTTACAAATATCAATTCACTTGACTTAATAGAGTCTGGAGAATATCTGAATCTTGTTGTATTGCAGTTTGATACCACAAGGCTTTTGGATCTCCCTCAGGATATTTTAATTTCTGATATTGTCCGTAGATATGACATAGATTTTGACGTTAGTTTTCCAAATACTGAAATTCCAAGAAGTGAGGTTGCAGAAATTATTTATAATGATGATGAGGCTACAATTGGGGATATTGTTGACTGTTTTAAAATTTTAAAGGTGAAAATTCCCAAAATTGAACTTTGCAACGGTTCTGCTTTAATCATTGACATTAAACAAAAAAGAATAAGATATACCATAACTTCTGCAGGCAAGCTGTTCCCTTCAGTCAAATCCACAATCAATAAACTACAGGAGAGAGGCATTGAAATCTTCATAGCTTCAGGTGATAGAAAAGGGGCTATTGAAAGACTTGCTAAATTGTTGAATATTGATCCTAACAATGCTTTTGGAACTGTTTCTACTCGTGGAAAGCGTGAAGTAGTTAAAAATCTTCAAGATGAGGATTATAAAGTTTTGATGGTTGGGGATGGAGTTAATGATATTTTGGCTTTTGAGGATGCCGATATTTCTGTTTTAACATTGGAGCAGGAAGAGGAAGTTTCTGATAAATTGCTTGACAAGACTGATTTTATAATATACAAATTTTCAGAAATATTGGACATTGTTGATAAATTATGACTTTCTATGTAGAAAATTTTATATATTAAATTTTTATATATATTATTTTTATATATAGGAGGTTTAATGTGGAAGGTAATGACTTAAAGGACTGCAACGATGCGGTTTTTGTAAAGCAATTCCATAATGGAGTTACCCGTATTTTAATCATGTGGATTATTAGTAAAGGTAAAATCCATGGATATGGCATTTCTAAGGAATTAGATAACTTTTTCTCTATTTTTAAAAAGTCTAATGACAATAAGTCTTCACACTTTAATCCAGCTAAAATCTACCCCATCTTAAAAAATATGGAAGATAAAGGATTGTTGGAAAGTGAAGGGGGAGTTATCAATAACAAAAAAGTAAAACTTTATAGCTTGACTGATAAAGGTCAGGAATCACTTGAAATGATAAGGAAAGGGTGGGCCAGTTTACTTAATGATGATTTGTGGATTGAATTTTTCAGGGATATGACTGGTTTTAATAAATGATGGAATGATAGCATGAAATATGCAATTGAAACTGAAAACTTAACAAAAAAGTATAAAGATTTCACTGCTGTTAATTCTTTAAACTTAACTGTGCCTGATAAGACCATTTTTGGAATGTTGGGCCCAAATGGTGCAGGTAAGACAACCACTATTAAGATGCTTACCTGTTTGATTCAACCAACTTCAGGAACCGCTGTTGTTGGAGGGTTTGATATTCAAAAAAATCCTAATGAGGTAAGAAACCTTTTAGGAATGGTTCCTCAACAGGTTAGTTTATACAAAGACTTAACAGTTCGTGAAAACGCTGAATTATGTGCAGATTTTTATGGAGTTCCAGTTGATGAAAAGGAAGACAGAATTTCTGACTTGATGGAGCTTGTTGACATAAAATATGCTCAAAACAAACTTATCAAACAACTGTCTGGAGGACAAAAGCAAAAAGCTTCTCTTGTAGCTAGCCTTGTCCATCGTCCGGATATTTTGTTTTTGGATGAACCAACCATAGGTCTTGATCCGACTACTAAAAGAATCTTGTGGGATTTAATCAGAGAACTTAACGACAGTGGCCACACTATAATTTTATGTTCTCATGATATGCATGAGGTAGACAAGCTTTGTGATTATGTAGGAATCATCAATACTGGTAATCTGGTTGCTTATGATACTCCGCAGGGCCTTAAAGACAGCTTAATCGAATCCCAAAAAGAGGAATATGAAAAGGACATTGCTAATACTTTAAATTCTGTATTAACAGAAAAGGCCGAAATTGAGGATTTGACAAAGACAGATGAAGATCAGCTATTTACAGAGAAGATTGACGATGACTTGTCCAAATTAAACTTCAGAAAAATCTCTTTCCTATTGGAAGAAAACACTGACGACATCGTTTCCATACTTCAAAATAACAGGCATGTTCATAAACTCAACATTGCCAAGAATGGCCGTATCACATTAAGAATTGATAATTTTGACGATGAGGCCATTAGTAACATATTGGGCGATATAATATCCCATGGGGCTGAAATCAAGTCAATTTTTACTGAAGAGCCTTCCCTTGAAGATGTATTTATTAAAGCTACTGCTGAGGTGAACGAAGATGAGCGAGCTTAAAAAGATTTGGTGGATGATTAAGAAGGATTTATTGAGTCTTAAAAGACACCCTGGCCGTTTGGTATCTATTATTGCATTTCCAATAATTATGATTTTACTGTTTGGATATGGTATGGGTGGAGAATTAACAGATTTGCCTGTTGCAGTTGTTTCACAAAGTGACGGTAATCTGACTGATGCAACATTAGATGCGATTAAAACCAATGAAGTCTATAAGGTGGTTGAAGTAACGGACGATATTGATGATGCCAAGTCAATGGTGGATAGGGGGGATGTTAAAGCAGCCATTATTCTGCCGGCTGATTATGACGATGATGAAAGTAGCTCCAAGGCCGTTACCCTATATTTAGATTCCTCAGATCAAATGGCATCCCAGATTATAATTCCATCTACTCAAGGAATATTTTCCAAAATATCTGCAATGTATTCCAACACTCAAAACATGAATCTGGCATCCTCACAGGGAACAGTTCAATTAACACAGCAACAAGCTTCTATGAATCAAACTTCATTCAATACTTTAAATCAGTTTTCAGAAGCTGTAAGTCTTCATATCAATAAAATTTATGGTACTATAAAATATATCGACTTTTTAGTTCCAGCTATTTTAGGAATGACTGTAATGATGAGTTGTATGATGGGAATGGGTTCATCCATTGCAGGGGAACGTGAAACCGGGGAGTTGCCAAGATTGTTCATGACTCCAACTAGTGTAGCTACTGTTGTAGGAGGTAAAATCGCTGCTAAATTAGTAATTGAACTTGGAAGGGCCCTGATACTGCTTATACTAGCCATCTTGCTTTTCAACGTTACTGTTAAAGGAGGCATTGTTCAGACTTTCATACTGCTTTTAATTGGAGCATTGTGTTTTGTAGGTTTTGGTATAATGCTTTCTGCAAGAACAGCGACTCAAGAGGATTACACTCAAATGGTAATGCCGTTCTGTATGCCTATGATGTTTGTTTCAGGTGTATTCTATCCGATTGAGACAATGCCCTGGATTTTCCAAAAAATTGCATATATCTTCCCATTAACTTATTTGAACGATGCTATGAGAGGAGTAATGCTTAAAGGACAATCCCTTGGAGACGTATGGATTGATATAGTTATTTTATTAGGATTCACATTATTATTCTTCATAATTGGTGTTAAAACATTTAACAGGGATGTGTAGGTGATTAGATGAAAAAACAATTAGCGATTGTATTTATGATTTTTATATTAGCTATAAGTCCAATAGCTGCAAACGATTGGAATACCTTTCAGGAAAACATAGAACATACAGGCTATTTGGATGACGCTTCTGACTTTGTAACAAATTTATGGACTGCCGATTTAGGGGATACTATAAAATCCTCTCCAGCTATATTTGAGAAGAATATTTTCATTGTTACATATGAGGGTATTTTAAAATCAATAGACATGGAAAAAGGAGATGTAAACTGGGAAATAGACTTTGAGGCAAAAACCAACTCTTCACCTGTTATTAGCAATGGAACCTTATATGTAGGTTGTGAAGAAGGTCTTAAGGCCGTAAATATTGATGATGAAAAAGTAAAATGGACTTTTAAAACTTCAGATTCAGTAGAATCAACACCTTTCGTAACAGATGATACAATTTACTTCGGCTGTGATGATGGACATTTGTATGGTCTTGACATAGATGGAAACAAGACATTGGATGTAGACATCGGTGGAAAAATCATCTCATCACCTATAGTTACCAACGATTCAATCTTTGTGGGAAGTACAAACACCAAATTTTACAGCCTTTCATTAGATGGAAACGAAAACTGGGTATTTACAACTGGTGATGAGGTTCTCTCAACTCCAGGATACGGTAACGATAGTGTTGTTTTTGGTTCTAATGACGGAACAGCATACTGCCTTAACATTGAAAACGGCCAACTTATTTGGAAAGCAGATCTCGACGATAAAGTAAGGGCATCACCTACAATTGACGAATATGATAATAATGTCTATTTAGGTTCAGATGGCGGCAATATGACTTGTCTTGATTTGAGAGACGGAACCAATAAATGGTCTTTCTCCACCGGATCTCCAGTTCAGTCCACTCCAGCTTTGAAAGGAAATTCCATAGCCTTCGGTTCAGATAACGGAAATGCTTATATCTTAAACAAATATACAGGATTGGAAACTCTTAGCTACAATCCAGGAACCATGCTCTTCAACAGTCCGTTTTCCGCATCACCTGTAATTTATGGAAACAGTTTATTCTTTGCAGGGGAGGATGGCTATCTTTACTCATTAGACATTGAAAAGCAGGATACTCCTATTTCAATATTCCTTTATTACGGATTGGCTATTCTTATTATCATCTTTGTAATTCTATTTGTGATTATTAAAAAAGCTAAAAGTCCTAAAAAAGATAAATTTAAAAAGAATAATAAAAAATAGTATATCACGGGAAGTTTTAACATGTATGGTAACGATATGGAAACACTCAAAAAAGAAAATATGAATTTAGCGGATAAAATTTATATTTTTGATACAACCTTGAGAGATGGGGAACAAGCTCCAGGTGTTGCTTTAACTGTTGATGAAAAAATTCAAATTGCTCAAAAATTAGATAAACTTGGAGTAGATAAACTTGAAGCAGGTTTTCCAGCATCATCTAAAGGTGAAGTAATGGCATGTAGCCAAATCAATGACTTAATTGATGCAACCACTGTAGGGTTGGCAAGAACCGTTAAGAAAGATATTGATGCAGTCCTTGATGCTAATTTGGATTATATGCATACTTTTATTGGAACTTCTCCATTACACAGAGATTACAAGCTTAAGATGGATAAGGAAACTATTATTCAAACTGCTGTAGAGGGTGTTGAATATGGTAAGGACCATGGTTTGACTGTTGAATTTTCAGCAGAAGACGCTACCAGAACAGAAAGAGATTTCCTTATTGACGTTTATGAGGCAGTTGTGGATGCTGGTGCTGATTTCTTAAATGTTCCTGATACTGTTGGAGTTTTGACTCCTGTTGTTACTCGTGAATTAATTTCCGATTTGAAATCCAAGTTTAAAACTCCTATTAGTGTTCATTTCCATAATGATTTTGGTTTAGCTACTGCAAACACTTTAACTGCTATTGAAAATGGTGCCAATCAGGCTCATGTTACTATTAACGGTATTGGTGAGAGAACTGGTAACTCATCCCTTGAAGAATTGGCTGTAACTCTTAAGGCAGTTTATGGTATTGACATTGGCATTGACACTACTCAACTTTATAATATTTCCGAATTTGTTGGACGCATTACTGGTATTAAAATGCCTGTTAACAAACCGATTGTAGGAGACAACGCTTTTGCTCATGAATCAGGAATTCATGTTCATGGTATTCTTAACAATGCTTTAACCTATGAACCTATTTCTCCTGAACTTGTTGGTCACTCTAGAAGGATAGTTATTGGAAAGCATACTGGTGCTAACGCTTTAAAATCAAAACTAGATGAATATCATATTGAATTGGATGATGAACAATTCCAAAGAGTATTCAACCAAATCAAAGCTTTAGGTGATAAAGGTAAAACAATCACAGATTCAGATCTTAAAGCTATTGCCGTAACTGAATTAAGTACTGCTAAGGAAACTCCAATCAAACTTAAAGGACTGGGTTTGTTATCTGGAGCTATTGTCTCTCCAACCGCAACCGTAAAATTGGAGATTGATGGTGAAGAAAAAGAAACTTCTGCTACTGGTGTAGGTCCTGTAGATGCTGCATTAAACGCTATCAAATCATTGATTTCTGATGAAATGGATGTTGAACTTGAAGAATATAATTTAGAAGCTATTACTGGTGGTACTGATGCATTGGCTGAAGTATTTGTAATCACTTCTGATTCAAACTGCAATAAATCCACTGGTAGAGCTACCAATGATGATATTGTAATGGCAAGTATCGAAGCTGTTTTAGATTCAATTAACAAGCTTTTACTCATTCAAAGAGCAAATGAGTAAATCTTCTTTCTTTTTTTTAAAGATATTTAAATACTATATAATTACAATTTTTAATTATATAATTTGGTGATATTATGGATGAAAAAATTATATATGTAGGTAATAAACCACTTATGAACTATGTTTTAGCTGTAGTAACACAAATTAACGAAAATACTAACTCTGTTATCCTAAAAGCTAGGGGAAAGGCCATTAGCCGTGCTGTTGATGTTGCAGAAATTGTTAGAAACAGATTTATTCCTGATTGTGTTGTGGATAATATTGAAATTTCCACTGATGAAGTTGAAAATGAGGATGGAAGTAAGTTGAACGTTTCTGTTATTGCAATTAAGCTTTCTAATGATTAATTTTCATAACAATTACTTTTTTTTCAGAACATTCTTGTCAAAAAGGTACTTGGCCAATTGTATATTTGATGTGCCTTTTCCGGCTGGAGCAACCTTGTTTTTTTTAATGGCCTTCAACACGCTGTCTATGTCTTTTTCACAATCTATTTTTGTATAGCAATCTCCGATGAATTCCTTGTAATGGGCATCACTTGATCCAAGGGCAGGTATACTATTTTTCATGGACAATTTTTTAGCCTTGCTGTTGCAATACCCTAATATGAATCTTGCATTTTTTGTCTCAATTCCATCGTATTCTAATCTTTCATCCGTTTTATCTAGGAGTCCGTGTCTATAAAAACAGAAAGGGTGAGGTACTATTGCTAATCCTCCTTGTTCGTGTATTCTATCAATAGTTTCTGCTGGAGTTAGGCCTTTTTCTATTAGCTCCTCACAACCAAATCCTAGGATGTGCCCTTCACTGCTTGATATTTCAATTGAAGGCACTATCAATACATCATTCAATCCTAAAGTTCTAGCTATCTTTGAGCCTTCGACGGTATTGTGATCACTAATTGCTATAATGTCCAGACCTTTTTTCTCAGCAGTTCTGATTATATCTTCTATTGATGTATTTGAATCTCCGGAGTAAATGCTGTGAATGTGAGGATCGAGTTTATACATTGTTTAATCCTTCAAGTATTCGATTGTTTTGATTAAACCAACAGTTCCAGTCATCATTACATCCCCTCCAGGACATGCATGATGCCAATCAAGGCCAGAATCTTCAATAAGTTCGCGTTTTGGCCCGCTTACAATTACTTTTTCTAATTTACTTATAGGATTCAATACATGAGCTCCATGTCCGTGGTCTTCATATATTTCCTTGTTTGTAATGGTGCCGTTAGCTAATTTTGTTATGTATTTATTCAATGATTCTCCATCAAGATTGGATGTATGGTGTTCAAATAACCCTTGTATTTTGCCATCTTCAATTGATGCCGCTGTTGTATGGCCATTTCCAATATCAATTACTACGTAGCTATTGAGGTCCTCTGCTATTTCATCGTATTGCATTCCTGCTATTGAAGCGAATTTAGTGTCCATTATCAGGGGGGTAATTTCAATTCCTTCTTCTTTCAATGTACTTTCAACGGATTTCATTCTTGAGTAGTATTCTGGAATGTCTCCTAAAAATCCGAACTCCTCAGGTTTTATTGGCTTGTCCAGCTTTTCCCTTATCTTTTCAAACCTGAAATCTCTATCTCCCATATTTTCATTAAAACCGTGGTCCTGTACTGCTATTGCAATGTTTTCAAAATCAAAATCCAAATCATATGCTAATATGACCTCTGAAAGCTTTTTAATGTCAATGTCTCCAAGTGTTATCTTTGTATATCCGCTATAGTCCTCATCCGGATTTGCTATTTTGATGCCGAATGATTTTACCTGTTCCAAATCATCCCTTATGGTTTTGGCGCAATGGCCTTTCATTACTACCTCATATCCCTTTTCCATATGTTCAATTATTCTGTTTTTAAGCTTTCCTCCTCCCATTATCTCTCCGTCAAAATAGATGTCGTTTTCACATTCTTTTATTAATTGTGCAATATACAAGTGGGGAGATGGAAGAACAAGCTTAATGGAGTTTTCCAATTCTTTTTCATCGTCATATACGATTATATCTTGTGTTCCTGTTCCTACATCAATAGCTACGGTTTTCATATTCTTCTTATTGTTTTTTATTTTATTAATAATTTAATGTACTATTATGTACAACAAAGCTTTAAATAAGACATTTAATATACCTTTTAATAGGTGTATTACAAATGGCAGAAGATTATAGAATTAATTTAACTCCTGATGATGTTCCTAAAAATTGGTATAACATTCTCGCAGATTTACCTGTAGAATTGCCTATGCCTAAAAACAGTGAAGGAAAAGATCAAATAGCTGATTTGCAAAAAGCATTTACAAAAGCAGCTCTTGAACAAGAATTTGCAACTGACAGATACATTAAAATCCCTAATGAAGTAAGGGAATTATACATGCAAATGGGAAGACCAAGCCCATTGGTAAGAGCAAAAAGACTTGAAGAAAAACTAAACACTCCTGCTAAAATTTACTTTAAAAGAGAAGACACTTCTCCTACAGGTTCACACAAATTAAACAGTGCTATTCCACAGGTTTACTTTGCTAAAAAAGAAGGAGTAGAAAGATTGACCACTGAAACCGGTGCAGGTCAATGGGGTACTGCTCTATCTCTTGCAGGTAACTTGCTTGACACTGACATTACTGTTTACATGGTAAAAGTTTCATTCAACCAAAAACCTGACAGGAAAAACATTATGAACATTTACGGTGGTGACGTTTACGCATCCCCAAGTGAAAATACAAAGATTGGACGCCAAATCCTAGAAGAAACTCCAGACCATCCAGGTTCTTTAGGAGTAGCTATTTCAGAAGCTATGGAAGAGGCTTTGGAAAATGATGAGGTCAAATACTCATTAGGAAGTGTTTTAAATCATGTAATGCTTCACCAAACCATCATTGGACAAGAAATCAAGACCCAATTAGAAATTGCTGAAGAAGAGCCTGATGTAATGATTGCTTGTGCTGGTGGAGGTAGTAACTTAGCTGGTTCATTATTCCCATTCTTAAAAGACAAGATTGCTGGAAACTCAGAAACCGAATTCATCGCTGTTGAACCTAGTGCTTGTCCTACCTTGACTGAAGGTTCTTATGAATACGACTTTGGTGATACCAACGGATTTACTCCAATGCTTAAAATGTTCACCTTAGGACACGATTTCGTTGCTCCTTCCGTACATGCTGGTGGATTAAGATACCACGGAATGTCCCCAATCGTTTCATTACTTACTAAAGAGGGATACATCAACCCTACTTCTGTTCATCAAACCGATGCATTTAATGCAGGTGTTACCTTTGCTAGTTCTGAAGGTGTATTACCAGCTCCTGAAACAACTCATGCTATTAAAGCTGCTATTGATGAAGCATTAAAAGCAAAACAAACCGGAGAGGAAAAAACTATTGTTGTTAACTTCTCAGGTCATGGAATGTTGGACTTGAAAGGATATGCAAGCTTTTTAGATGGATCAATGGAAAACAGTAAATAAATTTTCCATTATTTTATTTTTTTTATAATTTTTACTTATAACTTATAACT
>NZ_JAUNXR010000010.1 GCF_030539665.1 Methanobrevibacter sp. | reverse complement strand
TTTTCTTCTTTTCTTCCTTCTATTTTTCCTTTTTCTTTTCATTTTTCTTCTCCTTTTTCTTCGAATATTTGGTTTACGCGTTTTGTTATTGTTAGTTCCATTCCGAATCCCTCCAGTATTTTTTCGAATTCTTTTTCGCCGAATAGTTTTTCTCCTTCGAACATGAACCACATTAGTATTTCTTCCAGGTTTTCGTCAAGATTTTTGCCTATGTTCTTTTCTAAATCAATTTTTTGGATTGATGGGTTGTTGTATATTTCTTTGATTATTTCAAGGAATTCCTTGAATATTTCTTTCATGTCTCTTTGGAATTTTGTTTTTAGTCCTATGGTTAAGAATATGAGGTCGTTATTATTTAAGTTTTCATTATTTTTCAGTTTGTTTTTAATTATCTTTAGTTGCTCCTCTCCATCAATGGAACAGTATGGGAGCACTTTTATGTATAATGTTCCTGCTGGTCCGTAGTCTACCTTTTTCACTTGTTTTTCTGTCTTTGATGTGGTTATCGATATTGCTTTTATGGGTTTGTCTATGTATTCTCCTATGGCTACTATGTAGTGTGCGTGCTTGTGTAGTGCCCTTCTTGATGGCCCGTCGCTTTCGAACTCGATACTGTATGTCATGTCGGTTTTGAGGTTGAGTGCTATTTTGTCGGCTCTCAACTCTCCCCTTAGCTTTGAGGTAAGTTCCGTGTCGAAGAATTTGTCTATTCGATCTTCTTCGCCCATGATCTCCAGTATTGAATTTATGTCCAGGACACAGAAATCCTTTTGAGCTATATCATAAAAATGAGGATTATGAAAGTTGTCCTCCTTCATAATCCCCCATAATTTTTTTGCAAATTTCATAATCCAATATATTGATTAAACTACTATATAAACTTAATTTTAAAAATAAAGCAATATTACAACTAATAATAAGATTATAGGCATTTAGAATAATTTATTCCAAATAATAAAATTGTTCTGACCTTTAAAAATTGTAGCCAAAATAAAGTAAAAAAATCTTGATTTTAAAAGGGCATAGGACAGATTGCCATTTTCCAACCATGAGATTGGAAAGCTGAAAGCCATACCATTGGTCCATTTCTGTCAATAAAAATTCTTATATGGTAGAAACAGCTTAAAAGTACTTTTTTACCTTGGAAATCTGTAGTGCTTATTAAAAATTTAATACAAATATCCACATCTAGATTATGGAATGGTAAAAATTATTTTTTGAGTATTATAAGTATTACAAAAACCCCAAATAAATTAATCAGATGTTTTATTCGAAATTTTCCCATGAAAAATTAATTCTTTAATGAAATTTGTAATTTTGACCAATCCTCCTTCAAAGAAGAAATAATAATGCAAGGAATATCTTGAATAAGGAGTTTTTGCGATATACTTATGAGTTATTACATTTTAATACTATTGTTTCCATCATATGTTTGTTTGGAAGATTATTTGATTTAATCTTTTAAAATATATTTAAAATGACTTTTCACTTGCTCTTCAAGGTCCCTGTTCATTTTTTCAATATTATGGGCTTCAGCCAATGTGCGGATATTTTCCATGATGGGTTTGTTTAGGCTTTATTTATAGTTCTCGGTGTTTAGCTTTTTGACGTAGCCTTGCATGATTTCATAATCATCATCCTGATTTTCATTGGAAAAATCATGGTTCTCTTCATAAGGGAAGTTTTCATAGGGAGTCCTTTTCTTCTTTATACAGTCCTCCTTCGTAGCCGTATATGAAGCATTCTGCATTCCAGTCGATGGATTCATCAAATCTTTTTTGGGATTTCCTTTCTTCAAGTGTCCCGATTGGGTCTGGCCAGTCACTAAAGCCAAAGGAGTCCTCGTAGGTGTCATCGATTTCGCAGTAATCGTACTCTATCATATGTTCCAGTTCTTCAATGGATTCTTGTTCTTCTTTTTCATGGAGATTGACCTGTTCTTCAAGCTCTTTACTCATCCTGTCCACTTTGTGGATTTCCATAAGTTCATGGAGCTTTTCGTTTCCTGCCTTTTCTGCTTCAATGCAGTTCCTGTTCATTTCATTTTGCTTTTTGCCATTTTCATTCATGTGTGTAATTTTGTCTATTTCAATATATAAATTTGTGTATAAATAGTTATTATTTTCCAAGGATAATGTTGCAATCAACAACAATTATATATCTGTTGAAAACAAATATAGAAAACATGATGCAATATGGTTTTGGAGCAATGAGACTTCCGCAAAAAGACGAAACAGACTTCACTTCAATCGACGAGGAGGAGTTTGAAAAGATGGTTGAAACTTACATGGATTCAGGATACAGTCATTTCGACACAGCATACCCTTATCATGACGGCGCAAGCGAAAAGATGATAAGGAAATACGTCGTTGAGAAATATCCTCGCGATTCATTCACCCTGGCCAACAAGATGCCTTCATTCGAACTTCAAAGGCAAGAGGACCTTGACGACATATTCAACCTCCAGCTTGAAAGGTGCGGCGTGGACTACTTCGACTACTACATGCTTCACAACGTAAGCACATGGACACTGGACGCCCTCAGAAAGTTCAACGCCTACGACCATCTGGTAAACCTCAAAAGGGAAGGAAAGGCCAAGCACATCGGAATATCCCTCCACGACAACGCAGAAATCCTCGAGGAAGTGTTGAAGGAAATGCCAGAAATAGAATTCGTGCTGCTGCAGATAAACTATCTTGACTGGGAAAACGAATCAGTACAGTCAAGGGAATGCTACGAGATTGCAAGAAAATACGGCAAGGACATAATGATCATGGAACCGATGAAGGGAGGAACACTTGCAGAACTGCCTGAAGACATTTCAGAAAAATTCAAACAGCAAAATCCCGACATCTCAATTCCGGGATGGGCATTGAAGTTCTGCCTCGACCTTGACGGAGTAATCACAGTTCTCTCAGGTACCAGCAACCTTGAGCAGCTGGAGGACAATCTAAACACAATGAAGCATGCAAAACCATTGGATGATGATGAAAGGGAGCTCATTGCAGAGGCGGTAGAAGAGATAAATCAGATTTCAACAATCCCATGCACCCAGTGCAACTACTGCATAAACGAATGCCCTCAGAAAATACCAATCCCAACATTCTTCGAGCTCTACAACATCGAAAAGAGACTTCCTTCAAACGGCTGGTCACCACAGCAGGGTCTCTACAGGACATATGCAATGAAAACCGCAGAGGCAAGCGACTGCACAGCCTGCGGAGCATGTATAGAAAAATGTCCTCAGCACCTGGACATTCCGGAATACATGGAAGACATTGTGGAACTGTTCCATAACGAGTTCTACTAAACCATATTCTTTTTTAATGTGTGGAATTGTTCCATAATGAGTTCTACTGACGGTTTCCATAATGGGTTCTTCCAAACCATATTCCTTTTTTTTATTTAATCCAAACTAAAATATGCTTCCTCAACAGTAAAAACAAAGTTCTCAAAGATAAATTCATGCCACAATATCGCAATTTCCAATACTTTCTAGAAAAACCCATAAAGGAAAAAATAGACTCCCCAAACAATAAAATTAAAAACTACTTCAGCAAAATACTCCAAATATTAGATAAAAGAATAACACTTCAATAAATAGCAAGACAAACATGCTGCACAATAAAATATAGGAACAAAAACAACCAAAAACCACTAAAAACATGAAGATCCTAAAACCTCAAAATAATATTTATATAAACATTTCCATAAAAATAGTCCCATGGCTCTAGAAAGAAATGAAATCAAACTTTTTGAAAATAAAGAAATAAGGAGAGTTTGGGATTCTGGCATTGATGGATATTACATTTCAGTAATTGACATTATTGCCGCCATTACTGAAAGTAAACACCAGTCTACATACTGGGGTAAACTGAAAAGCAGATTATCTGAAGAATCTGGTCAACCATTCCCAAAATGGGAAAGGTTGAAAATGCCTGCTAAAGATGGTAAAATGCGTGAAACCGATGTAGCCACTGTTAAACAAATGTTAAGAATCATACAGTCAATACCTTCTCCAAAGGCAGAACCGATCAAACAATGGCTAGCACAACTGGGTCAGGAAAGGCTGGATGAAATGGCAGACCCCGAACAGGCAATCGAAAGGGCAATAGACTATTACCGTAAAAAAGGACATAGTGAAGAATGGATATCCCAAAGATTAAGAAGCATTGAAATAAGAAAAGACCTAACCAGCGAATGGGATAGAAGTGGGGTGCAACAAGGACAGGAATATACAATGCTTACCAATGAAGTAAGCAAAACATGGTCTGGAATGACAACAAGAGAATATAAGGATTATAAAGGATTGAGAAAGGAAAGTCTCAGAGATAACATGACCAACACAGAACTTGTTTTAAACATGTTGGCTGAAGTTTCCACTACTGAAATCAGTCGTGCAGAAAGTCCACAGGGTTTTGAGGAAAGTAAAGATGTGGCACAAAGAGGGGGAAATATTGCAGGCAGTGCCCGTGAGAATCTTGAAAAGCAGTTAGGTAAAAAAGTCATCAGCAAGAACAATTCCAAAAATCCAAGATTGCTTGATGAATAATTCAAAAAGAGACCTAAAAACGGAATCTTTTTAAAATATTTGGAGGGGCTGCCAAAATTATTTTTTGAATATTTCAACTATTACAAAAATACCCAATAAGTTAATCAGAACGCTTTGTTTTAAATTCTTTCAAGAAAGAGCAATACCTTAATGAAATTTATAATTTTGGCCAAGCCTCCCATCCAAAAAAACAATCATGTTCATCCGATCAATGCTCAAAAAAATGTTATAATCACTATTTTCAATAATGGATGCTGTCATTCCGATTTCAAAACAGGGTATAAACAAATAGTATTATATTGGATAATCAAAAAACATTTAATCAATATGCTATTTTTAGGAAGGAGATTTTAAATTTAAGTCTAATTTTAGGTGACAAAGTGAATTTAAAATTCAAAAGCAAAGGCGCTCTTAAAGATTATCCAATAAGTGAAGTAGTAGGAAGATTCATACTTTTCCAGGAAGAAAACCACGCACAGAACATTGACGCACTATACAAGATCAGCTACATCAACTCAAATCTGGTTTTCGGATACGTTTTCCCGCTGTCCAACGGAGTTCACATAATAAAACTCACAACAGCATCACTGGACGAGCAGAACAACATCTCGATGCACAAGGTACAGGACATCTGGGAGTACAAGCTATTCCCACAGGAATCTCCGGAACACACAATTCCCCTTCATGAGGTGGCGGATTCAGATTTCATCTTCGCAGACGACCTTGGAAGCAAGTTCCGGGAAAAGTACTACGGCTGCCTGCCATTCATCAGAAACGAAAGGATTGAGGAAATATGCAGAAATTCCGATCTGGATGAGTATAGGGATGATTTGAACCCGCTGGTTATATATCTTGACGGGGTTAGGATAAAGCTTGAAAACATTCATGATGACAAGTTCATTGGCCGTCTGGAGGATGGGGAAAGGGTTCTCATCGATTCCGACTTCAGGATAGTGGAAAACCAGGACCAGAGGATTCTCAGGATTCTATCAAAGATGGATTCAAGCAGAAGCGTCAACAGAAGATACCTTAAAAATCAGTTTGAAAGCCATAAGGATGATCCGGAGCTTTCGGAGGTTATCCTGAAGGAATATCTCAAGAACCTTGAAGGCTTCGACAGGGAAATCTTCTCAGCAAGAATGACAGAATACCTAGACGAGATTGCAGGAAAATGCGAAAGGCTAATTGAAGAGTCCAAGATGGGTGAAGACAGGATATCCGAAATCGAGGAGATGATTTCAGGCTATACTTGTGAAGATGACTACGTAACATCACAGATAGAAAAGGACATATTCAGGCAGTACTTCGACGAGACAGCCTTCATTGCTCGCCATGACCTTGCAAGAATGTTCATGGCATATGCGGTGATACTGAATGATAATGGTAGGAGTGAAGAGGCCCTGAAGCACTTCAAGAAGTCATATTGCCTAAATCCGGTAAACGTGGACAACCTCATTGAACTGAGTTTGTATTACCTTGAAAATGATTTGGAGAAATGCAGAAAAACAATCGACCTGGGATTCAAGTACGCCTACAGGGTCGAGAACATGAGGGAACTGTATTATGTTCTAGAAGAGTATTATTTGAGAACTTCAGACTATGAAAAGGTGGAAATCATAGGGGAAGTCCTTGAAGGAGATTACAGCAGAGCATTCAGGAACGGAATATGGGTAGACTTCAACCCGGAAATCATAGGATTGATCTGCGAAAACTTCAATTTCCACAAGAACGAGGAAAACTACGAAAGCGCAATGTATTACTTGAACACACTAGTGGACATGAGGAAGGTTGAATTCTACAACTTCAACGAATCCTTCATGGACTTTGAATATATTGAGCTATAGATGGAAAATTGCCTTCATTGAGCCTTATTATCTCAATTGAAAGAAATTCTTTTTAAGCAGTCTAAAACATATTTCTAGACAATGATAAATAATGGCTCAGGATATTAATTTTTTAGATTTACATGATTCCTTTAAAAATATTAATGAAAATCACAATCAAGAAAAGATAGGTTATCTGCTGGAGAAAACCGAAGATTTCTTTCGTAAAAATCATGAGTTTCAAGAGGAATTTTATGATTTCGTCTCCTTAAAGCTGATGGCCGATTATTTGCTGAAAAAGAATATGCTTGATGAATGTTTTTCATTGATTGAAACATTATTTTATGATTTTCTAGAGTTGATTCTTTTTAATAATGAACTATCATTGAATGATTATGAAAAGCAGTCTGATGAGTTTGTTTTCAAATCGTTTGATTATAAAAACGAATTTTACGCGGACATTTATGAAAAATCTGATTCATATGATGAGGAAAATTTGGGTTTTATAAACAATATTTTATTTCACGATTAATATTTTTATGATTTAGATTAATTTATAATTAATATTTTAAATTATTATGACTATTTTTAAACCAAATATCAAACATTTTACTTTTTCTTTTCACATAAAGTTTATTATTATAATCACATCATATATATAAATATAATTTTATGAGGTATACTTTTGAATTACACAATGCAACTTTCATATTTGCCTTTTTGGTTTTTCGAAACAAAAAAAATGGCAGAACTATTGTTAGATGGTTTAGATAAAAAAGAAATAATGGAGTTATCTTTAGATGATAATATTTTTCAATTAAATTCTGAAAGACGTAGAAAAGAAATTGTTAATACTCTATTTAAAAGACTTGATGGTTTTTCTGATGAATTACTTGAAAAATTTTTACAAGTAGATACTGATTCTGCTAGATTCTTTGTTTTAGTTTCTATTTTAAAAAATGATATGTTGTTTTTTGAATTTATCAGGGAAGTTTTTAGGGATCATATGATTTTAGGAAACTTCAAATTGGAAAATTCTGATTTTGAGATATTTTTTGAAAATAAAGCAATGCAAAGTGAAAAAGTTGCTAATTGGCAAGAAGTTACTTTAAAAAAACTTAAATCAGGTTATAAAACAATATTGAGAGAATCAAATCTTCTGATTGAAGATGATATGTTTTCAATACCTTTCATAGATTTGGATTTGAAAGCAATGCTGCTAAATGAGAATTATGGGGCTTTTATCGAGGCTATTTTTGTAAATTAGGTGATGGCATGGTTTTGGATGAAAGATTCGAAGAGGTTTACGATAAAATAAAAAAAGAGTCCTTTTTGGAAAATAAAGGCCTGGGAAATGAAGTGGGCTATTATGTCTTTGATTATGATCCTGAAGACGAATTGAAGGTTAGAAAAAAAGTCGATGAAATCGTTAATAGGATTAACTCTAAAGACGATTTGTCATTTAAAATAATTAATTTCGACTTATATGATATTATAATAGGAATTTTAAAGGAAAAAAATTTTTTAGAAAAAACCTTCAAGTTTGAAGAGAAAAAGGGAAAAGAATTCGTGAAAAGGGCTGTTGTCAAATCACTTAAATTGTCTCAGGATTCAAACTTAATTGTTAACTATATTTTGGAAAACACTCCTGAAGAAAATGCTATTGTTTTCTTAACAGGAGTTGGTAAGGCTTATCCGTTGCTCAGGTCACATCAGGTTTTAAATAATTTACATCAGGTTTTAGATCAAGTTCCTGTTATTCTATTTTTCCCAGGAACATATTCTGGCAATGACTTGAGGCTATTCAATACTCTGGAAAGTAATAATTATTATAGGGCATTTAAATTAGTGGAGTGAGGTTATGCAAGTTAAAGAGATGTTTAAAAAACCAATTGATAGGGATATTAAAGGTGTTATTAAGGTTGGTCAAAATGACGAGGAAAACCAGTATCAGGAATTGAATGAGTATGTAGTTACTTCTGAACTTTTAAAGCATTTCAGAGAATTTTTCTCAAATTATAATCGTGCACTAAATACCAATACTGACGATATTGGTGTTTGGATTTCAGGATTCTTCGGTAGTGGTAAATCTCACTTTTTAAAAATATTGTCTTATATTTTAGATAGTAATATGGTAGTTAAAGGTCGCAGACCTATAGACTTCTTTAAAGAAGATGAAAAAATTGATGATCCAATGATTTTGGCAGACATGAGCTCTGCCACAAATGTAAGCACTGAAGTCATTCTATTTAACATAGATTCAAAAAGTTCTACATCTTCTTCTGAAAGCACCAAAATCCTGGACGTTTTTGTTAAGGTATTCAATGAATTTAGAGGATATTGTAGCGAATATGCTTTCATTGCTGATTTTGAAAAAAATCTTGAAAAAAATGGTAGGTATGATGAATTCAAACAGGCTTTTGAAGAAATAGAAGACGAAAGTTGGGAAAACTCACGTGATGACTTTTATTTCATAAGGGATTCTGTAATCGAAGCTCTTGTCAAGATTGGCTACATGAGTGAAGAGGCCGCGAACAATTGGGCAGATAAGGCTGAAGACAACTACAACATATCAATTGAGAAATTTGCAGATGAAATCAACGATTATTGCAACAGCAAAGGCCCTAACCACAAACTTGTGTTCTTGGTTGATGAGGTTGGACAGTATATTGGTGACAGCACTCCATTAATGCTTAATCTACAATCCTTAACAGAGGATTTAGGTATTAAATGTAGGGGAAACGCTTGGATTATAGTTACAAGCCAGCAGAATATTGATGAAATCATCTCAGTCAAGGGTCAGGATTTCTCCAAAATTCAGGGAAGATTCAAAACAAGACTTTCACTTTCATCTGCAAATGTTGATGAGGTCATCCGTAAAAGGATTCTAACAAAGACCGATAGTTCCTTTTATGATTTGGAGAATTATTATGTTGGTGTGGAGCCTGTTATTAAAAATTTGATAACATTTAAAGATAGTGCTGAGATGAAAACATATATTAGCGGTTCTGATTTTGCTTCAATATATCCTTTTATCCCTTATCAGTTTAATTTATTACAATCAGTCTTGACATCCATTAGAGAACATGGAGCATCAGGAAAGCATTTGGCTGAAGGTGAAAGGTCAATGCTTGCACTTTTCCAGGAATCTGCAATTAAAATGAAAGATGCTGAAATGGGAGCTTTAGTTCCATTTGACATTTTCTACGATGCCTTGGAAAAATTTGTCGACCACTCTCATAGTGGAGTAATCATAAAAGCATATAAAAATGACAGGTTAAACTATTTTGATGTAAGGGTTCTTAAAACACTATTCTTAATTAAATATGTTAAGGAAATTAAGGGTAATGTTGAAAATATTGCAACTTTAATGGTTTCCAATATTCGTGACGATAAGATTGATCTGAAAAACAAGATTGAAAAGTCTCTAAGAAAACTACTTACAGAAACACTTATTCAGAAAAACGGTGAAATTTACTCCTTCCTTACCAATGAGGAACAGGATTTGAATAGGGAGATTAAAAATGAAAATGTTGAAGTTGGGGAAATTCTCGATGATGCAGGCAATTTCATTTTCCAGAAGCTGCTTACAGACAGGAAAATCAAGCATTCAAACCGTTACAATTTCTCATTCAATAAAATAATTGATGACAAACTGGTTGGAAAACAGACAAATGATATTGGAATCAGAATAATAACTCCTTATTATGAAAATGACATTTCCACAGGTCAGATGAGTCTCGATGGAGATGATTTGGATACCAATATGGAATATCATCTTAAACAACTATCAAATGATAAAAATGAGGCAATTTTTTATTTAGGTAGTGATTTAACCGTATTTGAAGAAATTACTGAAATTTTACAGATTAGGAAATATTTACAAAAAAATAACGCCACTATCAAACCTGAATTAAAAACTGTAAAGCAGGCAGAATATAGTGATAAAGTTTCACGTTCTGAAGTGTTACTTGAAGAAGCATTGAAAAACGCTGACGTATACATCAAAGGCCAAAAAATCGATATTCTTGAGAAAAATTCAAACGAAAGAGTAAATGAGGCTATGGGTCTTTTAATAAAACATGTATTTTCCAAGTTAGGTTATTTCAAAGACTTTGCTCCAGAAAAATCGGATATTCTAAAGGTTATTAAGGGTGAAACACAACAGACATTGTCCGATACTAGCGTTAGAAATGCAGAAGAGGATTTATATAATTATGTAAAATTAAAATCAGACATTCATGAAAAGATTTCAATCAAGGATCTTTTGAATAAATTCTCTTCAGCCCCTTACGGATACACAGATCTGGATATTGAATGGCTAATTGCAAAGCTGTTTTCCCAAAACTCAATTTCACTAATAAAAAATAATGAGAACATTACTCTCAATAAGTATAATGCAGAAAAAATATTGGACTTCTTAACAAAAACAGAATTCAGGGATAAGATTTTGGTTAAGGAAAAAGCAGACACTCCAATAAATCAAATAAAATCTGCCAAATCGGTGTATAAGGAATTGTTTGACACCACAAATGCTCCAGACAATGATGAAGAACTTATGGATTCATTTAAAAGTAAATTGAATGATTTGGTCTCTGAAATTTCCAACGATTTGTTGGTGGAATACAATATATTAGACAGTTATCCTGGTAAGAACATTCTAATTGAAGCTGAACAGTTCTTTAAGTCAATACTTGCCATAAATACCATAGAATCATTCTACAGGACAGTTTCTGATGAAGAGGATGAAATTTTAGATTTGGCTGATGACATAAATCCTGTTTTAAACTTCTTTAAAGGACCGCAAAAGGAATTTTATAAGGATGCGACTTCCCTCTATAAAAATTATGAGGTCAATAAAAATCTGATAAATTCCATTGAATTGGAAAGGATTGCCAATGAAATTTCCAATATTTTAAACATGCCATACCCTTATTCTCATATTCAATTCTTGGATAATTTCATTAAACAATTTAAAACGGAAAATAAGAGAATATTGGAATTGGAAAAGGAACCCGTTAGAAATGATATTAATAATATCAGGAATAGCGTAGATGGCGATAAAGAACAGTTTAATCAATTACTATTGAAATTAGAGAATTCCACATCAATTCCAGAAATTCGTTTGATGACACAGGAAGCTGAAAACATCAGGGAAAAAATAATAGAGAAAAACAAGCCTAAGGATATTGAAGAACAGGATTCCAAACCAGTTCCTGCAGTTAAGGATGTCTCTATTGTAAGTATAATGTCAAAGTCAAGAATTGATATCAAATCTGAGGAAGACATTAATATGTTTGTTGAAATATTGAAGGAAAACCTAAAAAGGGAAATTAATGATTATGACGAGGTAAGATTAAGTTTAAGGTGAGTTTATGGATAAAAAAGCTATTAAAACTTTTGCCGTTAATGCCCGAGAAAAATTGATTGACGATGCCAAATATCAGGCAAGTCTTCTTGGGATAACCGAAAATGGAATAGCAGAACCGATTGAATCTACAAAGGATATGGAAACTTATTCTCTTGGAGGATCTGCAACCCATACAATTTACAATGATGAAATTGAACAAAGAAAAAGCCTTGTTCAGGAAATCAACAACAAAGGCTTTGAAAATGTAATGGAAGAAGTAGCATACACATGGTTTAACCGTATAATTGCTATAAGATTTATGGAGGTAAATAACTATTTACCTGCCAAAACAAGAGT
>NZ_JAUNXR010000009.1 GCF_030539665.1 Methanobrevibacter sp. | reverse complement strand
TAAATTCATTATTTAATTCCTCATTTAATTTTTTAAAATGTTTTACAAAGAAACAAATGAGTTTCTACTTTTGCATGTGGTCCTGTAGAAAAATAACGAGATTAAATTTATATTGATTAAAAATAAAATATATTTAAAAAATATTTCCCAAAAAATGATTTTAGGGATTATTTAAACGATTATGCATGAAAAAATTGGAGAAAATCTAAAATATTTATAGTATAATAATCAAAAATAAATAACATTATTAGTTAGTAAGTGTGTTATTAATGGTTTTAAAATCAATGAAAAAATTGTTAAGATAAAATAAAAAAACCATGTTTCTTTGTAAAAAATATGAAATTTGCAAGGAAACTATAATAGTTAAGAGGATTTAAAATGAATGTTTTGCTCGCTTCAGATGATAATTATGCACCATTACTGGGGATAACCATCTACTCATTCTTAGAAAACAATTACAAAGAATTTGATGAGATTAACATGTATATTTTAGATGGTGGTATCTCAGATACTAATAAAAATAAAATTCAACAAATCTGTGATGAATTTGATGTCAATCTATTGGAATATGTAAAATATGATGACATTGATGAAGTTTTGGGTATTGACATCAAGGCCACAAGACCATTAAGCACATACGCACGCTTATTCGCTCCTTCTTTATTGGATGATTCAATCGATAAAATATTATATCTCGACTGTGACGCAGTAATAACAGGATCATTTAAGGAATTGTATGATATGGACATTTCCGATTATGACTGTGCAGCAGTTACAGACATGGGACCGAAATTCAACAACATTTTTCTAGGGCTCCCACCAGATGGAGAGCATTTCAATGCAGGAGTTTTATTAATAAACCTTAAGAAATGGCGTGATGATGATTTAGAAAGGAAATTCTTGGATTTAATCATAAAAAACGATGGAGAAGTACATCACAACGATCAGGGAATAATAAATGTTGTCTGCAATGGCAATATCCTTGAAATCCATCCGAAATACAATATTCTCTCACCATTCTTTGAGGTCAGCTATGATGATGTTTTGAAATGGAATGGTCGTGATGAGTTTTATTCACCTCAAATTGTGCAGGAGGCGGTTGATAATCCAGTGTTTATCCATTTAACACAATTCGTAAACGGCAGGCCATGGTTTACAAATGCTGAAAACCATCCGTTAAGGCCAATATTCGATGAATATGCCAAAAAGACACCATTCACTGAGGATGAGATATATATCGAAGACCACAGGCACTGGAAAGGGAAACTACTTTCATTTACTTATAAATTTCTGCCTTTCTCCTGGATTTGCAAGATGTTTGAAGCATACAGGTACTATTTAGTTAAAACTAATAAAAAAGAAGTGAGATAATGAATTTGGAAAGACTTTATAGAAAATTACCAAATTTTCTTAAGTATAACAATTTTCTTTTAAAAAAAGTATTGTCACTTGCTAAAAAAATCAGGAAAGTTAATTCGAATGAAATGGATTTTCATTATTTTTTATTGAATTTTTTATTCACTAATTATGATATTAAACCGAGAGGAACATTGAGGAAATTACAATTATTATCATTGGAATTGCTAAAATTTGCTGATAATGTATGCAATAAATATAATCTATCCTTATGGTTGGATAGTGGAACTCTTCTTGGGGCTGTGAGGCATTCTGGTTTTATTCCATGGGATGATGATGTTGATGTTGGAATGCTAAGGGAAGATTATGATAAATTTATAGAAATTTTTCCAAAAGAATTAGAAAAATATCCAATTCTTAAAGACAAAATTGGTTTAACAAAATTAATTGAAAATGAGGAAAATTATTTTTCTGGTTTTAAATCAGTTTATGATGTGGGGGATAAATCTAACATTCTCTCTGAAGAGAAATTCTTGTTTTTGCAATTTGCTTGGCTTAAACCTTATGTTAAAATTGATTTTTTCCCAAGAGATTATTTAATTGAGGAAAAAAAGGAGCTTTTGGAAAAAGAGTATCCTGTTGCTAAATATAAATTAAGTAAAGAAACTAGGAATGGGAATTTGAATTTTGATGAGTCTTTTAATAGTGAAAACAAACGATTAGGAATTACTAAAGACAAAACCTCTCTAATTTGTGATGGTTTAGATTATTTGGAGATGACTCCATTAAGAATTTTTGATTATGATGATATTTTTCCTTTTAAAACTATGGAGTTTGAAGATACTTTTTTCAAAGTTCCAAATAAACCAGAATCACTTTTGGCTAAATGGTATGGTTCTAATTTCATGAGCATTCCTCATTATTTAGATACTCATGATTTAACAAAATTTATTGAAAGCCAATTTGATTCAAAAGAAGAGATGGACAAGGCTTTTGAAGAAAGTCTGGAGATTTTAAGAGAAATTAATGAAAATTATCAATAATATTTTTTCAGGAGGATAAAAATGCAAGCCATTATATTAGCTGCTGGAATGGGAAAACGTTTAAAAGAATTGACAAGTGACGTTACCAAATGTATGGTCAAGGTTAATGAAAAGACAATGATTGAACGCATGTTGGGCCAATTGGATGAGTTGAATCTTGATAGGATTGTTATGGTTGTAGGCTATCATGCAGAAAAATTAGAAAATTATGTCAATTCCTTAGATGTAAAAACTCCTATTGAATATGTTCTAAATGATGTTTATTATAAAACAAACAATATCTATTCCCTTTATCTGGCTAGGGATTATCTAGTTAAAGAAAATACTCTTATTTTGGAGTCGGATCTTATTTTTGACGATGGGATTCTTGAGGATTTGGTCAATGATGAATATCCTGACTTGGCATTGGTTGCAAAGTTTGAAAGCTGGATGGATGGAACTGTTGTTACAATAGATGAAAACAACAATAACATCATAAACTTTATCGATAAGCAAAATTTCTCATTTGAGGATATTCCTAACTATTATAAAACAGTAAACATTTACAAATTCAGCAAGGAATTTTCCCAAAACTATTATGTCCCATTTTTAGAAGCTTATATTAAAGCTTTAGGGGAAAACGAGTATTATGAGCAAGTTCTGAAAGTTATTTCCAATTTAAAAAATCCTTCACTGAAGGTGAAAAAGCTTGAAGACAAGAACTGGTATGAAATAGACAATGTTCAGGATTTGAATATTGCGGAATCTATTTTTTCAAAGCCTGAAGAGAAATTGGATAAGTTCAACCGCAGATATGGAGGTTATTGGAGATATCCTAAATTGCTGGACTACTGTTATTTGGTAAATCCATATTATCCTCCCAAATCCCTGACTGATGAGATAAAGTCCAATTTCGAAACTTTGCTTGAAAACTATCCTTCCGGGATGGAAATAAATAGCTTGCTTGCCGCCAATTATTTTGATGTTGATTCAGATCAGCTATGTGTTGGAAATGGTGCTGCTGAGCTAATAAAATCATTAATGGAAAATGTTTTGGGAGATGAGAAGCTAGGAGTCATTGCCCCTACTTTTGAAGAGTATCCTAACAGGTTAGATGAAGAAAATATTGTTAGGTTTTATCCTAAAGACTTCAAATACGATTTTAGTGATATAATCGGCTTTTTTGAAGATAAAAACATTGACATGCTTGTTCTTATAAATCCTGACAATCCTTCAGGCAACTACATTTCAAAAGAGAATGTTTTGAAACTTGCAGAGTGGTGTAAGGAGCATAGTATTCGCTTGGTTGTTGACGAATCATTCATTGATTTTTCAGATATTGAAGAAGATCCAACATTCATTAAAAAGGAGATTTTGGAGAAATATCCTGAATTGATTATCGTTAAAAGCATATCAAAATCATTTGGAGTTCCGGGTTTAAGGCTGGGTATTGCAGTATCCAATGACAAGGATTTAATCGAGAACATGAAAAAAGACGTTTCTATCTGGAACATCAATTCATTTGCAGAATTCTATCTGCAAATATTCGACAAGTATAAGGCAGATTATGAAAAGGGATTGGAATCATTTAAACAAACAAGAAACATTTTTGAGGAAGGTTTAAGTTCAATAAACAATTTGGAGGTTTTTCCGTCTCAGGCCAATTACTTCATGTGTGAAGTTAAGGGAGACATTACAAGCAGAGAGCTTGCATCCATACTGTTAAATGATCATGATATTTATATAAAGGATTTATCCAATAAAAACGGTTTTGACGGAAGATCTTTCATTAGATTGGCTGTCAGAACAAAGGAAGACAATGAAAAATTAGTAAATGCATTAAAGGATATTTTGGATGATTAGATGAAGGTTACAATCATTGGCGGAGGCAATATAGGGACATTGATGGCTGCGGAATTGTTATTTAAAGATTATGAAGTATGCATTTATACTTCCAGTCCAGAGAAATGGGATTCACAATTGGAAGTCTATAATAACAATGGACAATTTCTGTTTAAATCAGATGGCCTGGAAGTATCCAACGATATTGAAACAGCTTTAGAAAACACAGATTTTGTTTTCATCACATATCCTTCTTCTTTATTTAAGGAATTGTCAAGTCTATTGCTTCCACATATTCATGAAGGCATGCATGTTGGTGTTGTTCCAGGTGCTGGAGGGGCCGAATTTCAGTTTAAGGATTTAATCAAGAAAGGGGCCATTCTTTTCGGTCTTCAAAGAGTCCATTCAATAGCCAGATTAAAGGAATATGGAAAATCCGTTTATATGTTAGGAAGGAAAGATAAGATTGATATTGCAACATTTCCTCAAGGACATGAAGAATTTGTCAGGAAAAATTTGGAAGAAATGTTTGATATGTCCTGCAGAATAATTGATAATTATTTAAATATCACCTTAACTCCATCAAATCCGATTTTACATACATCCAGGATATATTCAATGTTTAAGGACAGTATGGAGTTTGATAGGAATATTTTGTTCTATGAGGAATGGACCGACGATTCTTCAGATATGCTGATTAAATGCGATAGTGAACTTCAAAAGCTTTGCGGAAAAATGGATAAATTCAATTTAAATGAAGTTATTTCTCTTAAAAATCATTATGAAAGCTTTACAGTACCTGCAATGACAGAAAAGATTACAAGTATTGAAGCTTTTAAAGGATTGACCTCACCAATGAAGAAAGATAATGACAAGTGGGTTCCAGATTTTTCATCCAGGTATTTCACATCAGATTTTGCTTATGGATTGAAGATTATTCTGGATATTGGCAAATTATACGATGTTGAAATGCCAAACATTCTTAAAATTTGGAATTGGTATGTTGATGTTTCCGAAAACTCTAATTTTTTTAGTCTTGCCGATTTAGAAATTGATAACAAGGAAGAATTTGAAGATTATTACTTTAAAGAGAGGTTAAAATCATAAATGGAAGAGCAAAAGGAAGAAAAAACGATAAAGAAAGGATAATCGTTTATAATATTGGAATAAGTTTGCATGATATTTATTTTGCTGGCAAGATTTATGAAATGATTGGCGATGATTGTTTGAATGTTGATTTGAACAAGCCAACTGAGAAATTTTGGGTTTGAATCGATTTTCAGCCCAATAACATTTAATAATTTTAAACACACAATATATCATTATGAATAAAAAAATTTTCTTTGCATTGCTTATTTTCATTTTAGCTATTGGAACAGTAATTGCTGCAGACAACATAAGAATCGATGATGTCAGCACTGACATTGAAAAGACTTCCAGCGAGTTCGTCTATACTGCAGTTTTTGACCTGTATGGTGTTTCCAACGATGACTGTAAGGTTGTTGCTTATTTCTATGAGGGGGACACTTTGGTAAAGAACACTACTCAGGATTTGGCGGTTGCTGACAAGTGTGAAATTTCCTTGAACTGCACTTTGGATGCTGAAAAGGATATTGATCATATTGAGATTGTTGTTTTTGACAATAATTCAGTAATTTTCAACCAGACCGAGACCTTCAATTCTACTGCTGATGAGCCTCAGCAGGAGTCTTCAGCAACTTATGTTGCAAGTTCCAATTCAGACAAGTTCCATACTCCTAACTGTCAATGGGCTAAAAAGATCAGCGGAAGCAATAAAATAACTTTTTCCAGCAGGGATGCGGCGGTTAACTCAGGTTACACTCCGTGCAGTGTTTGCCATCCCTAATTTTTTCTTTTTTTTTCTTTCACTTCGAAATATTGTTTTCACTTTTTAAAATTGCTTTAATCAACAACAAAAGGTTTTTATGGCTTTTTCAAGACACTAATAGATATAGGATATTTTGATTACGATGATAAATTGAAGGGGGTGTTTGGTTTGGGTCCGTCGTTATTGGAGGAAGGTATTGAAATAGGTGAAAAGAACTATCTGGTGAAAGTTGCCAAAAGAATGTTGGCAAAGGAATATCCTATTGGGGAAATTTCTGAAATCACTCAACTGTCCAAACAGGACATTTTAAATTTAAAAAACAAGGAATAATTTTATCATTTATCAATATTGCTTTGACCTTGAAATATTTATTCAACAGTTTAAAATTGTTTAAATTGTCAACAGAAGATTTTTATAGGTTTTTTAACTATCTTAATCTATGTGCAACGAAAAAACACATGATGAGGAAAAGCCTGTTGAGAAAGAGGTGAAATTTTTTCATGACAAGACTCAAAAATTTCTGTTTGATTATTTTTCTCCAGATTTCTTAAAGGCTTTTGACATTGAATACACATTCAAGCAAACCTTAAACACGGAAATAATAGCTTATGGGAAACATACTTTGAGAATGGATGTTTTAATAGAAACAGAAGAAGGCATTCTGTTAAATATCGAGTTTCAAAGTACTTCATTGGACAAGTCAGTATTGCGCAGGTTTTTTGAATATGCCTATTTCTCTTCGTTAAAATACGAGGGGGCAATTGAATCCTATGTTATTTCCACCAAGGTAAAGAAGTCCACTACAAAATACCTGTCAATTGCGGGAAAATTCGATTATCCCTTTGAGGTTATAGCCTTGAAAGAAATTGACGGAGGCAGTTTATTGGATGTGTTGGAATATAAGATGGAAAACGGTATTGATTTGGAAAATCCGGAAATTGTTAAATTGTCATTAATTGGTTATACTTCTTTTGATCAGTCGTTTGAAGAGATTTTCATAAGGGCAATAACAATTTTGAACAATGTAAAAACATTAAATATTGTTATAATTAAAGATATTAAATATATAATGGAAATGCAGTATAGAAGGTTAGCAAAGCGAGAACTTGAAGGAGAATTAAAAGAGGTGTTTAATATGGGTCCATCTATATTGGAGGAAGGTATTGAAATAGGTATACTTAAAATGGTTGAAAAAATGTTGGATAAAGGTTATCCAATTGATGACATTTCTGAAATGTCTGGTTTGTCTGTAGATGAGATTTTTAGTTTGAAAAATAGTAAATAATTCGTTTGCTATTTTTTTTAAAACTTTTAATCACTGCTTTCATTTTGAAATATTGTTTTCATTCTTTAAAATTGATTTTATTGGTAACCAAATGTTTTTATGTGTTTTTCAAGACACTAGTAATATCAAGAGGTTTACAGTCTTCAATGTTTGAATTATAATAAATTTAAAGAGGTGTTTAGTATGGGTCCTACCTTAATTGAGGAAGCTTATGAGAAAGGTCTAATAGCAGGTCTAAAAAAAAGTGAAAAACAAGGTCAAAAGAACTATCTGGTGCAGGTTGCCAAAAGAATGCTGGCAAGGGATTATCCTGTTGGGGAAATTTCCGAAATAACTGGCTTATCAACAGATGAAATCCTAAAGATATGATAGATTAAACTAACTCCTCAAACCTGTTTCTCCAACTAATCAAATATAATCAACAAAACCTTATTTTATCCTAAATAGTTCGAAACCAGATATCAGTTTAATTGATCATATAAATCACCAAACATTATAAATAAACTGTCGGACTAAATAATATCTAGAGGAATTAACATGATTTTTGCAACTATTTTAGCAGGCGGTTCTGGATCTCGTATGGGAGTTACAGAAAAACCGAAACAGTTTTTGACATTGGGCGAAAAGCCTATACTGATTCACACAATTGAGAAATTTGCCTTAAACGACAAGTTTGATGAAATCATTGTCCTGACACCAAAGGAATGGATCAGCCATACAAAAGACCTGATAAACAGATACATTCCAGATGAAAAGATTACAGTAATCGAAAGCGGAAACCTAAGGATTGACACTGTAAAGAATGCTATGGACTACATCAAGGAAAATCACGATTCTCCAGACAACATCATCGTAACCCATGATGCGGTAAGGCCTTTCGTAACTCACAGAATAATCGAAGAGAACATTCAGGCAACAATGGAGCATGGGGCCTGCAACACCATAGTTCCGGCTACAGATACCATCGTAAGAAGCGTGGAAGGGGATTTTGTGGATGAAATCCCAAACAGGGCAGAGCTCTATCAGGGCCAGACACCACAGTCATTCAAGCTGGAAAGGCTTGAGGAACTGTACGCTAAGCTGGATGAAAATCAAAGGGAAACATTGACAGATGCCTGCAAGATATTCACTTTAAACAACGAGCCGGTTGCAATCGTTGAAGGTGAAGTCTCAAACATCAAAATAACATATCCGTATGACCTGAAAGTTGCCAATTTCATCTTAAAGGAGTAGTTGCAAAATGATAAATTCAGTTTATAGATTGACATCCCCTGGAATAATAGAGGAGACATTCATAGAAGTTGACCTTGACGACGATGTGGTAATCAGGCCAACCTACATGTCAATCTGTCAGGCTGATCAAAGATACTTCAGGGGAAACAGGGCTCCTGAAATATTAAAGCAGAAATTGCCGATGGCGCTTATCCATGAAGCAGTAGGGGAAGTTGTAAGGGACTTTACAGGAACATTCAAGCCAGGAGACAAGGTAGTTGTAATCCCAAACACTCCAACAGAAGAGGATGACATAATTCAGGAAAACTATATCAGAAGCTCCAGATTCCGCTCAAGCGGCTTTGACGGATTCATGAGCGATTACGTAATATCCAAGAAGGACCGGGTCATCAGGCTGCCAGACGACATTGACCTCAGGGTTGCAAGCTTCATAGAATTGATATCAGTATCGGTTCATGCAATCTCAAGATTTGAAATGTTTGCACATGAACGCAAAAACAGGATAGGGGTATGGGGAGACGGAAACGTAGGATTCATCACCTCCCTGCTTTTGAAGATATTCTATCCTGACTGTGAAGTTATAGTTTTCGGAAAGAACCTTGAAAAGCTATCATATTTCTCATTTGCAGATGATGTCTACAACATAAATGAGATTCCGGAAGGCTTCTCAATAGACCATGGATTTGAATGCGTAGGAGGATTCAAGGCCGAAAGCGCAATAAATCAGATAATCGACATAATAAACCCGCAAGGCTCAATAGCTCTTCTTGGAGTGTCTGAAAACAACGTTGGAATAAACACAAGAATGGTTCTTGAAAAGGGACTCAACCTCTTCGGAAGCAGCAGAAGCGGCCGCGAAGACTTTGAGAAAACAGTTCAGATGATTTCAGAAAACGAGGAGATAGTCAATTATCTGGAAAGCCTCATAGCCAATGTGGTTCCAATCAAGTCAATCAAGGACATTACAGAAGCGTTCAACGCTGATTTCAATTCAGGATTCGGCAAGACAATTCTGGAATGGAACAAATAACTTTCTTTTTTTTATTTTCAAATGAATGCAATTTTTCATTCTCAATACATTTTTTCTTTTTAAATTCAATATTTTTATCTAAAAGCAATTTAAGAAGGTTTATATTGGATAAAAACATATTATAATTATGAATTCATTATTTAATCTAATATAATATCTATAATAAATTATTATAGTGATTTAATGGCTAAAAAAATAATAAACGGATCTTCTCAATCTATTCAAAGTTTAAGTCATGAAAAATATTTAAAATTAAAAGAGATGTTAGGATGAATATTATTATATCAATAAAACCCCAATTTGTTGAAAAAATAATAAATGAAGAAAAAAAATATGAGTTTAGAAAGATAATTCCTAAAAAGGATATTGAAAAGGTATTTATCTATTCCACAGTTCCTGATAAAAAGATTGTTGGATATTTTGAATATGATATAGTTATCAAAGACAGTCCAACAAATCTTTGGAATAAATGTCAAAAATATGCTGGGATTAGTCAAGAGGATTTCTTTAATTATTATGGGGAAAAAGAAATGGGTTATGCTATTGAAATCAATAATCTGAATGTTTTTGACAATCCCATTGATGTTTGCGCAATTGATGACTTTATTGCACCCCAATCTTTCCAATATGTTGATGATTGCTTTTTGGAAAGTTTTGTAGAAGCATAAATGTAATTGAATATTGAGCTTATATTTCACAATAATTCTTTCCAATCATTTTTTTTAATCTTGGAGTTTTTTTAGCAAGTTTTTAGCTTCCAAGAAAAACTAATGAAGAAAAATTAGACTCTACAATCAATAAAACAGAAAGCCACTTCAAAACAACACTCAAAATATAAAATAAAAATAAATCAATAGTTCCAAAAGCATTAGCATAACAAGCATGACACACAATAAAACATCTGAACAAAAATAACTAATATTCCATAATGATGTAGAGTCTCTCTGACTTTACTATAACATTATATAATTAGATAAACAGAATATATATTAATCTAATAAAATTGTTGATATTCATGACTAAGAAAGATTTGATTAATAGTGGTAAGGTTAAAAGCGTTTTTACCACTGACAATGACAACGAAGTTTTAATTGAATTTAGAGACGACATGACTGCCGGTGATGGAGCTCGTAAGGAAGTTATGTCTAAAAAAGGAACTTATAATGCTATTATTTCTTCTAAAATCTTCCAGGTTCTTGAGGAAGGCGGTGTCAAAACCCAATTGATAGAGCTTATAAAGCCTAACGAAATGATAGCTACCAAGCTTGAAATGATTCCGATTGAAGTTATTATTCGTAACATAGCAACTGGAAGTTTAGTACGTACATATCCTATTGAGGATGGAACTCCTTTGGACCCTCCAATAGTTCAGATGGATTACAAGAACGATGAATTCCACGATCCTATGCTCAACGATTCAATCATCAAGGCATTGGGAATAGCTACTCAGGAAGAAATCGACACCTTGAAGGAATTGGCATTGAAGGTCAATGACATCCTAAGGGAATTCTTCGATGAGGCAGGAATTATCCTTGTTGACTTCAAGATAGAGTTCGGTAAGGACAAGGACGGAAACATAGTCTTGGGTGATGAAATCAGCCCTGACAGCTGCAGATTATGGGACAAGGAAACCTTGGACATGCTTGATAAGGAACTGTTCAGAAAAGGTAAGGATGATGAAGTTATGGAAGCTTATGTAGAAGTTTACAACAGAGTCATTCCAGATGAAGAAAAGGCTAAATTTGATTTATAGGTGTTTTAAATGTTATTTAATATTGAAGTTAAAATTTCATTGAAAGATGGTATGTTAAATCCGGAAGCAACAACAATTGAAAGATCTCTTGAATTACTTGGTTACACTGTAAGCAATGTTAAGACCACCGATATCCTTAAATTCCAGATGGAAGGGGAAGATAGGGATGAAGTAAGGGAAGCAGTGGTTGACATGTGTGAAAGATTGCTCTGTAATCCTGTTATCCACAATTACAAGATTACCGTAATTCCACAGGACTACGCTTGTGGCTGTAGTGATTGCGAATAGGTGATTTTCAATGAAAATTGGAGTAATTAGATTTCCTGGAACCAACTGTGACCGTGATGTAGCACAGGCTATTGAACTTGCAGGAGCAACACCTGAATTTATTTGGTGGAGTGAAGAGGACTTGACTGATTATGATGGTATTGTCATTCCTGGAGGATTTTCATATGGGGATTACCTAAGGGCAGGTGCTATGGCTTCAATCACACCTGTAATTGATGGAATCAAAAGCTTGGTTAAGGAAGAAAAGCCTGTTCTCGGAATATGTAATGGGGCACAGATTCTTGGTGAAATAGGTCTTGTTCCTGGAGTGTTCATTACAAACGAACATCCAAAATTCAACTGTGAATGGACTCCTTTAAAAGTAACAACCAACAGGACTCCCTTTACAAAGGCATTTAAGAAAGGAGACATCATAGACATACCTATAGCTCATGCTGAAGGCAGATTCTACACTGATAACATTGACTTGCTCAAGGATCAGGACCAAATCGTATTGCAGTTTGCGGAAAAGAATCCTAACGGTTCAATGGAAGCAATCACTGGTGTCTGTGATGAGTCAGGACTTGTATGTGCGATGATGCCTCATCCGGAACGTGCTGCTGAAGCAATTTTAGGTTCCGATGATGGATTGAACTTCTTCAAAGGTTTCCTTTAGGTGAAATGTATGGTTGTTTCATTAATCGGTGCAGGTCCTGGTGATGCAGATCTAATCACACTTAAGGCAGTGAAGGCATTGAACAATGCCGATGTTGTCCTGTATGATTATCTGGCTAATGAAGAAATATTGGAACATGCTCCGGAAACTGCAAAATTATTATATGTTGGTAAAAAATCAGGAGAGCATTACAAGACTCAGGATGAAATAAATGAATTGCTTGTAAAGGAAGCTCTTGAAAATGAACATGTAGTAAGGCTTAAGGGAGGAGATCCTTTTGTATTCGGTCGTGGAGGAGAAGAGATATTTGCATTGATGGATGCAGGAATCAAGTTTGAAGTCATTCCTGGTGTAACCTCAGCTATTGGAGCTCCAACTTCATTAGGTCTTCCAATTACACAAAGGGCATTGGCTACTTCTTTTACTGTTGTAACTGGTCATGAAGATCCAACAAAAGCAGAAAAACAAGTCAAATGGGATTTTACAGCAGATACATTAATAATTCTTATGGGAATTGGTAATATAAAAGAAAACACAGCTGAAATCATGAAACATCGTTCTCCAGACACTCCTGTATGTGCAATTGAAAAGGGAACACTTCCTGGGGAAAATATAATTTTTGGAACACTTGAAGACATTTCAACCAAAAAAATAAGCCCTCCGGCAATTCTAATCATTGGGGATGTTGTAGGACTTTACAAGGAAATTTACGACTATACAAAAGAGGATAAAAATTAATTATCTTCTTATGCTTTTTTTTATTTATAATTTTTAAAAATCTCTTATTTTCTTATTTACTCAATTCTTAATTATTTCTAGTAACAATCCTAAAATATTATATATCAGTTTAATATATAAATATTATATTATAGTGAATTATTAGGTGACAGTAACATGTGTGGTATTGTAGGTTGTATATTAAAGGACAATGAAAAGGCAGCCCCAGTTCTTTTGGAGTGCATTTCAAAACTGGAATATAGGGGTTATGATTCAGTGGGAATCGCAACTATCAGCGATGAACTTAACATTAAAAAGGGAAAGGGTGCAATCAAAGAGGTAAACAATGAATTGGACCTTTCAGACATGCCTGGAAACTATGGAATAGCTCATACAAGATGGGCGACTCATGGTAAGCCTAGCAAGGAAAATGCTCATCCACAGATTGACTGCAGCGGAAAGATTGCAGTTGTTCATAATGGTATCATCCGTAACTATGTTACAATCAGAAACGAGCTTGAAAAGGAAGGGCATGTTTTCAAATCACAGACAGATACTGAAGTCATTCCTCATTTGATTGAAAAATTCATGGACAAGGGACTTGATTTAGAAAAAGCGCTACGTGAAACAATCGCTATTCTTGACGGAACTTATGCAATAGCAGCCATTTCTGTAGATGAACCTAATAAAATAATTGCCACACGTAAAGATAGTCCATTGATTGTAGGGGTTGGAGATGAACAATATTTCATAGCTTCTGACGCTCCAGCTATTTTGGATTATACAAGAACTATTTTCCGTCCAGATGAAGGGGATATAGTTGTCTTGGAACCTTCAGGTGTTACTGTTAAAAACAAGGATGACGAAATCATTGAAAAGGAGATTTTCACTATTGACTGGACTCCTGACATGGCTGAAAAGGGAGGATATGAATATTTCATGCTTAAGGAAATCAATGAACAGGCAGAATATATTCAAAACACATTAACCCAAAAGGAAAACATTGAAAAAATCATAGAAGAGCTTGAAGACATCAACAGAATATGCTTCGTTGCTTGCGGAACCTCCTATCATGCATCACTTACTGGAAAATATCTTATAGAGTCATTGGTGGGAATTCCTGTAGATGTTATATTGGCATCTGAATTCAAATACTCATTAAATGCCTTAAACGATAAGACCCTTTGTATTTACATATCACAATCTGGAGAGACTGCAGATACATTGGATGCATTGAAAATGGCAAAACCAAAATCCAAGACATTGGGAATTGTAAATGTGGTTGGTTCAGCTATTGCAACTGAAGCCGATTATGTAATATATACTCATGCAGGCCCTGAAATTGGAGTGGCCGCTACCAAAACATACTTATGTCAACTTACAGCAATCTACCTGTTTGCAGCACTATTAAGCTTGAAATTGGCTGAAAACAATGATGATATTGACTTAACAAAAACCACTGACCTGTTGCGTCAGCTGGACAGGGTTCCTGAATTCATCGAGGAGGTTTTGGGCCAATCAGATTCAATAATGAAAATGGCTGAGAAATATAAGGATAAGTCTGATTTCTTCTTTATTGGAAGAGGTTATGCATATCCGATAGCCTTGGAGGGTGCCTTAAAGCTTAAGGAAATCACATATATTCATGGGGAAGGTTATGCTGCAGGTGAACTTAAACATGGGCCTTTGGCTTTAATGGATGAAGGGGTTCCTGTTGTTGTTGTAATGCCTCCTGGTGAAGATTATGATCATACAATGAGTAATTTGGAAGAGGTTAAGGCTCGTAATGCGGAAGTTATTGCTGTCACTACAGATGATGCTGAAATCAAGGAGGATAAGGCAGACGATATTATTGGAATAAATCCTGATGTAAGTGAAATAATCGCTCCTTTGGTATATATTGTTCCATTGCAAATGTTTGCATACTATGTGGCTATTGATAAAGGCTGCGATCCTGACAAGCCAAGAAATCTTGCAAAATCTGTGACTGTTAATTAGGGTGATATTATGATTTCAATTTACAAAGTTTCAAAAGAAGGATTCAAGACAATATTTGCTATTGATTTTTTAGAGGATGAGGCTTCATTTTTCTTCTTTATTGATGGTGAATGGGAAGAGGATCATGAGAAGGTAGATACTGAATCAATGGAATTCATTTATGGTGAATTGGTTGATGTTAACTTGCTTAAGGACCTTGATTTAGGTGAAAAAATCGAACTTCCTGATGGAGGTTCCATAACTTGTCTTGCAAACTTTGACAACATGGGTAATCTTGAGGAAAACAGCCAGCATGTCATTGAATTTTTGGACTCTTATGCTAAAATGATGGATATGGTTTAGATATCCACTTTCTTTTTTTATTTTTCAAAATTTACACCGAAACATTTATATATTATAACTATCTACTTAGTAAATGGTGATGATATATGCGATGTGATAAAATAATATAGTTTGAAACAATTTATAATAGGTTATTTTATCGAATTTAGATGAAAAAATTTGGTAAAAAACGGGAAACAATGAAAACACACTGTTGAACGGATAAATCATTATTGAAATTGTTGCTTAGAAAAACTTGGGACATTTTTCTGGGTTTGAATTTTAATGTGATGCCTTAAATACCTCAAAAAAATTTTGTTTAACAAAAACCATTTAATCATTAATACGATGTTATTGATGAAAAAAATATACTCCGGCTTTGTTGAAACCCTTTGTCGATGTGTAAATTTTGTTATTTGCATATGAT
>NZ_JAUNXR010000008.1 GCF_030539665.1 Methanobrevibacter sp. | reverse complement strand
CAAAAATCGATATGAAACAAAAAATAATAAAAATTATAAGGTTTCAACAAGACTCCTTTTTAAAATAATCATATAAGGTGTTTTTAAACAACGGGAAAAGATCACCATAATATCTGCCATAGGCATTGTTAATGTCATAACATTTGGTGAAATTCATTGTAAAGTCACCAATAGTCTTAACAATGAATTCGTTACCGTCATCTGCAGGCTCTAAAACATCAACACTGTCAGTGATTCTGGATAAGAGATTAGGATTTTTAAGTGGAGTAATTTCATTAATGTTCTCCACCGTTTTAAAGAATGGTTTATTTGTTTCGTACAAATCCATTTTAATTTTTTCAGATATTTTAAACCCTCCCTAAATTTAAATATCCGTAAAAACTTGTTTTTTTATCTAAACTTTTTACTTACTTCCTCTACTGCAAGAATAAGTGGATCAGTAACCATTGACACAGGCGGAGCATATGCAAACTCAACGTTACTTAAGTCAAAGCATGTCAATCCTTCAGTGATTGCCAATGTCATTGTATCGATTCTTTCAGCTACCCTTTCCTCAGCAATAATCTGACAGCCGATAATTACCCCTTCACTGTCACAGATGACCTTTATATCCATAGGTTTTGCATTAGGATAATAACGGGCACGGGTAAGAGCCTCTACCTTTTCAACAACAGGCTTGATGTTGTTCTGTTGAGCAAAGCTAGTGGTAAAACCAACAGCACCAAATTCCAAATTGCCTATTTTGGAAACCATAGCATTTAGAACAGGATTGAATTTAGCCTTCCTACCAACAATTGCACGTGCGACTGTTTTTGATTGTCTAACGGCTGTAGTTCCCAAATGAGAAATGGTGTTTGATCCAAGAATCAGGTCCTTAGATTCTACACAGTCCCCTACCGCATAAATGTCTGGAACTGATGTTTCCATATGTTCATTAACGATGATTGCCCATCTTCCCACATCACAACCAGCCATCTTGGCCAAGTCAAGTTCAGGCCTTACACCAGTAGCCAGGATAACCATGTCTGCATCAATACAGGTACCGTCACCAAAACAAGCGCTTTCGACTTTTCCATCACCATTTAAAGAAGTTATCGGTTGGCCTAAAACAACATTGATTCCTTCAAGCTCCAAATATTCCTTTAAGATATCTGCCATGTCCTTGTCAAAAGAACGTGGAACCACTTGAGGTAGCATCTCGGTTATTGTTACATCCAAACCTAGCTTTACTAAAGCATGAGCTATTTCAATACCAATCAAACCAGCACCAGTAACAAGAGCGCTTTTTGCATCTTTAGCCCATTCCTGTACTTTCACACCGTCTGCAATATTTCTAATTGAGAAAACACCATCCAAATCCACACCATCCATAGGCGGTACGAATGGATTACCTCCAGTTGCAAGTACAAGCTTATCATAATCCAACTTGTTAACAGAACCGTCCTTAATATAGGAGATGGTCTTTTTGTCGCTGTCCACTTCAGTTACTTCAGCCTCTATAATAACATCAATGTTTTTATCCTTATAGTCTTCAGGCTTTCTCATAATAATGTCATCGAAAGATTCGATTTTTCCAGCCAATACATAAGGAATAGCACACGGAGAGTATGCTACATTTTCATCACGAGTTAATACAGTAATCTCTGCATTTTTGTCAATTTTACGAATGTTAGAAGCGGTAGATATACCACCTGCTCCTCCACCAACAATAACAACTTTCATATTTACAATACCCTAAAATTTCTACTATAAGTTTATATTTAGTTGTAAACATATAAAAAAATTATCTTTATTTTCAAAAATGAGGTAAATAAAATGAAAAAAATCGATTTCAATTTAGAATCAAATCCATTTATTAATTTTCAATCAGCAAGATACTGCATGTCTGCAAGAGTAAATGCAGAAAAAACCTATAACTTTTCAAAAGAAAATGGCTATTCCTTTTTCCTGATTTCATTGGGATGCATATTGAAAGCAGCCAATATGGTTCCCCAACTCAAAAGAAGAATTATTGAAGGTGAAGCAATTGAATACGATTACCTTGATGGCGTGACTCCAATAATGGATGAGGACAATGAAATTTACCGTGAAATGAGAGTTGTTCCACCTATGGGATTCGATAGTGTAAAGGAATGGCATGACCAGATAAAACAATTGGAAAATGACATTTTAAGTTGTAAAAACCCTGGATTTGAAATAGAAATGGAGAAAAGGGATCTTGAAAACATAGTAAACTGTTCCTGCATTCCATGGGTTGATTTTGATTCAATAACAAACTGCGTTGTTGACGGATTGGCTACACAGCCACTGATAACATGGGGCAAATTTAATGAAAATTCAGAATTTACCGTATCCATAACAGTAAGCCATATTTTTGTTAACGGCCGTGAATTGGGCTACTTCTACCAATATCTGCAGGAGTCCCTCGACCATCCTGAAGATATCATATGTGCTATTCAATAATAATTTTATGAACAATAAATAATTAAAATATTGTAAAATAGTATCCAAATAGCTTAAAAAAAGTAAATAACATTCCTTTAAATGAAATAATGCATGAATAGAATTATATTATCAATAGAACATAGTATTCAACATGAATAATGTTTTAAATGAATATTATGGCTTGTTGATAGATAAGAAGCATTTAATAGTGATTTATGTTGTAGCTATTTTATTATTAACCATTGGAATGTTTTCTCCGAAAAATTTTCAATATCCCACTACTGAAATTCTTTTCTTTATTTTTACTGTATTTTTAGGAATTTTTCTTATCCTATATTCATTAAAACATCAAAATGAGATCCATAAGATTGCATTTCTAGTTATTATAATCGTTGGAGGCCTGAGTGTATTTTTTGCACCTCCTTTCATTATTCCCGACGAATATTTCCATATAAACCATGTTTTGGATATCTTAAACGGCAATCTTTTTAGCAACAGCTATCGGGTTCCTGTAAACAAGTTTTACGAGCCATTATATGCCAACCTATACCATTCATTGAAGATAGATCCAGGAATAAGAACATTACTTTTAAACAATGAGGTGGCATTCAAACCAATTTCAAATTATGGAGAAATATATCTACTAGACAGAACAACAGAATCCCCATTTTATGCATATATCTTCTCAGCATTGGGCTTGTATATCGCAAAGGCTTTGAATGTTGGAATAGTATGTGCAATTTGGCTTTCCAGAATTCCAAATCTTTTAGTTTATGCATTCGTTACCTATTTCGTGATTAAAAAGGCACCATTGTATAAAATGGCATTGCTGGTTATTACCTGCAACCCTTTGATCCTTTCATTGGTTGCTTCTTCAAACTATGATTCCTTCAATTTCATGTGCCTAATTGTTGCTATCGGATTTTTCCTATTGATGTATGAAAACCAGGTTAAATTAAAATATCTGTTGGGTTTTGTTGTTTGCTGCATTCTGATGGGACTTGTAAAGCCACAGTTCCTATTTACAGCTGTTTTATTGTTTATAATTCCATTCAAGAACTTCAACTTCAAAAGAATAAACCACAAACAATACAGAATTATCATATCAGCCATAGTAGCATTGATTATTGTAATTATGGTTGTAGGCATGTTCCTGATTCTAAAGGGAAACATTTCACCTGGGGTAAATGGACATCGCCAATTGATCTATCTTGCATCACATCCAAACCATGTTTTCAGCGTTTTTGGAGATGGGTTGAACTTCCTGCAAAACCTAACTGTCAGCACCCCAGGATATAGGAAATATTTTGTAGACTCCTTTAAAGGTGCTGAGTTATACAATATTCTTTATTCAGCATTTTTCATTGGTTTTTCAATATTCTATCCTCTTAAAATCAAATTATCTAAAAACAAAAGAATATTTTTAGGAATTGCTATTTTAATATTCTATTTCGGAACATTTTTCCTAATATATCTCATGTGGCATGCTGTTGGAGGGGCCCATGTGACCGGTGCACAGGCAAGATACTTCATACCGGCGCTACCGTTAATTCCATTAATATTGAATTATCCATTTAGAAAAATAGAAAACATTAAGGATTATACGTTTTTAGGCGTCATAATCTTTTCAGTAAGTTTATTAATGTTTTTAGTTACTCATTTCTATTAAAAAAAGAAGGTTTTTTGGGATTTCTACATTCCCATTGACTTTTTCATTTCAGCTATTTTTTCATCGAAGCCGTTTTCCTTTAATTTCTCAATCTTTCCAAGAATCTCATCAGGCTTTACCAAATTATCCAAAACAAAAGTGCAGTACTATTTGAAATTTTCATCTCTGATTTTTCCGGCCTCATCTATAAGGTTAGGCAATATTTCGAATAGCTTAGGGTTTGCTCCTACTGGAATGTCCATTTCCTTTAGCCTTGCTATTGCATCAACCTCTTTCAGATTTATGAAATCGTCCATCAGTGCAAAATCCATCCATGCAGTAATATGATCTTCAAACAGTAGGCTTAAGAGATACACTGATGTTGTTGTTTCGAAGTCGTTGTATTTATAATACCAGTATCCCAAAAATCTGTATGCCAATGCGATGTTTTCAGGATTGTAGCTGTATCTGATAATGTCCTTTGAGTATTCCTCTACCTTTTTATTGTCTATTTCAATGCCGTCATAATACATCATGAGCTTCATCAATACATCATCAACAGGATTGTATTTTAGAGCCCTTAGATATGCATCCTTTGCTTCTTCAGCCCTTCCTGCAGCTTGAAGCAGGCTTCCGTAAAGATTAAAAATCATGAAATAGTTTGAGTTTGGTGGAATGAGCCTTATGTTCTTGTCCCCATCATAGGTTTCAAGAAACAGTATGTGCTCTATTGGATTATTGAAAATGTGATATTCATCCCTTGCGTTGTCTCAGAAGGTAAATGGATAGGTTTCTACAAATTCATCCATCTTTTCCAATGCTTCCGGAATCCTGTCATTTTCCAAAAGCGGCTGAAGCTCTTCCATGAAACGCATGACTGGTGCTTCCTATTCTGAAATTTTAGCAAATTACTCCTTTTTCTCATCGGTCAATGCTGTCCACAGCAACCTTCCGATTTCAAGAGATATTTCCAATCCGAATTCATGTTCCCTGTATTTTTCCATCTGGCTTGCAAGATATGCCTTGTCGTGGTCTGAATCCCCGTTAAGGTTACTTTTTATTTCTTCAATTATCTCTTCGATTTCCATGGTTCTTAAAATGTTAATAACATATTATAAAGTTATTATTATTCCAGTTTCATGAAAATAAATTAAATACAATATAATAAAAACAACAACCAATATTTTATATCAATTTATTGAAATCATTTAATTTAATGAAATCAGAATATAAATAAACGACATATCTCTAAAAAAATGAAGAAAAACAAATTAATTGGTCTACATATTCTCCATAAAACTTTCCATTCCAAATGAAAATTTTCAATCATAACTAATAATTTAATAAATTAATTTATGTTGGGAACCTGAAACTTTCTTTTTTAAATCCTGCAGGTATAACCCAATTCATTTATAATGACTTGAAGATACTTCTTTTTAAAAACAAAACTCCTATTTCTTGCCAACCTATCGGAATTGGGAGATTTGCTTTTTCCACTTGTCAAAGCAGCACCAAGATATTCAGTATCTCCTTCACTGATCAGATAGGCCTTTCCAGAATCAATCATGTCCTTTATGAAATCATAATCCTTTTTAAGAACATCCAAATCTGAACCAATGTCATATATCTCAACATCAGTGACGATGCCATTGTTATGCCAGCAGATGAAAAGTTTCTGGAAATATATTAACTTGTCAAAGCTAACTATATCAAAAAAATCGATCTTATCTAAAAAGAGCTTTTCACGTGGAAACCTTTTACCACAGTTTTTAACGCCATACTCCAAAACAGCTATTTTGATAGAGCCGTCACTGCAGCCCAACATTTCTTCAATTGCCTGATTATATGGCTTTTCCAAATCATCAAGATTCAGACCAATCAAATCTTCAATTCCATTTAACATAAAAAAAAGTAAAAAAAAGGATAGTGAGATTATTCGAAATCTACACCAGTTATTCTAAATCCACCATAATGGGATTTGTATTTGATATTTAAACCTATTAAAAGAGGAGTAATAGATTCAATTAAATGTGCTTTTTCAAGTCCACCTACATCAATAGCCCTTAAATCAGGGATTTTATCAATGATTTCAGCAGCCACTTCTTTAGCTTCCTTATCATCACCACAGATTAAACAATCACAGTCAATTGGTTCTGGAATGTTTGCTAAGTGAGAGTTACTGATATTACTGAAAGCAACTACAACACGTGCTCCTTCATCCTCTAAAAGTTTTGCAGTAATTTCAGCAGCTGATCCATGACTTACATGTAATAATGATGAAACTTTACCGCCAATAGCAGATTCCAATGGTACGGTTGCATCTAAAACAATCTTGCCTTTAACATAATCCTTAATGGATTTGATAGTTGCAACTTGAGCTTGTAAAGGAACAGTAAGAATTAAGATATCTGCTTCTTTTGCAGCATCTTCATTAGCCATTCCAATCATTTTAGCTGGATTGTATTGACCTATTTCTTCAATAGCTTCTTCAACAACTTTTATTGCCTTTTCTTCTTGACGAGATCCTACAATTACATCCACACCAGCAATTGCTAAACGTTTTGCAATTCCAAGACCTTGTGCTCCGGTTCCTCCAATAATTCCGACTAACATATTTTTACACCTATTAATTAATTTATCCTTAATCACTTTTAATATTTGTTAAATCAAACATGAAATTCATTATTTTTCGGATTCTTGCATTTCATTTAAAGTGCAAAACAAATAATTTTATTGTCTATTCCTTCCTATCGTACAGCAATCCGCCTACATAGACAATATAATCGGGAAGTTTTCCGTCTTTCGCATATAAAACCGGAGTTTCAAACACGTCTTCCATGAGTTGATCTACATTGCCGCCCAATGATTCTATTGAGTATCTCATTTTAAATGGCATCTTGCAGCGCATTCCAAACATTTTAGTGCATGATGAACAGAGATTGCATGTTCCAAGGTATAGTCCCAGTGAACCTGGGTTTTCAGCTTCCAAACCATAAATGATGTTCATTAACTTAAGTTTTGTTCTGGATAATTTTCTAAAGAAAGTTTCCAATTCCTCTTCTGTAAAGGTTTCGCTTAAAATTTCCTCGTTGAAGTTGTATTTAAATGCTATAATCTTTATTTTGTTAAAGGATTTCCATATTTCATCTGGATCGAAATCAAATGGAGGGCAGCTCCAATTTTTACCATACTCATCACAGTCCTTACATAATTCCCCGAATTTTTCAATATCTACATATCTTTCGTAGAATTCATCCATATCCATATCTGCAGATAGCTGTTGAATTTCAAACATAGTAATAATTTTAATTTTTAAATATATTAAATATTGTTACTTGGAATTAATTTTTCAGAATTTGTTTTGTTTAAGAAATAGTATTTTGTATATTGTTCGTTACCTAAGAAATAAAATTTATAATATATAAAGCTATCTGCGAATATATTGTCCTGGAACTATCAAATCATCGCAAAAACTCCAAAAATCATCAGAAAGGACAAGATCCTCTAGTTCACAAAAGGAATAGCTGTCCAAAATGGATTCCGTAAGGTTCTTGCCAACCTTAATCTTAGTGATGTTCTTCTCGGTTAATAGGTCATCAATGAAACCTTCAGCAGTATCATGTTTCCTTTCAATGGCCTGCACAAGATAGTCGTCCTGAACAAAACAGTTTTCAATGCCATGAGCATCAATAAATTGTTTGCAAGCCTTTTTAATAAATATTTTAGGGCCTTTATTGATATCTACCTTATTAAGTACAGCATTTGCCATCTCAAATACAAATATTGCTACGCTCTCCTCATCAGTCCAATATCCATAATTAAAAACATTAAAACCATTCCCATCCAACCTTTCAGCAATTGATCCAACGGTTTTCATAAGTTGGGGATGTAAAGTGTCTAAGGGAATTTCAGGAATTCTAAATTGCAATGCAATAACATCGCTTCCCCTTTCATCAAATGATTTTATTACATAATCCTTAGAAATATTTTTTTCTATCGGGTAAAAATAAGCCAGTTTATTGTCTGAATTCAGATAATTTCTTGCGGATTGAATGAATTCGGCCATTTTGTCAAGTCTTAAAGCAGCACCTACATTACGATTTTTATCTGTAGGATCGATAACAACCAAAGGATCTTTAAACATCTTGGATGTTCCATAATTCTCCAAATCTATAACATGACCGTATCTCCAATTTGAAGCTTCGTTTAAAGTGTTTTCAAAGGTTCCATACTTTATAATAAGCAATTCACACAGGTATCCTGCAAATCCGCCGACCTTGAATTCTGAGCCGTAAGTTCCAGTCATGTCCATGAATCTTTTTAAAAGAAGCACTTCATCCTTCTGATATTCCTGAAGATGTTTTTTAATGTAATTTGTGTGCAATATGGTACGGTCAACAGCTGATTTAAGCTCACTTCCGTCACGGATTCTGTAACATGGTACAAAGTCCACTTCAAATTTGTCAATCTTGCTGGTAATATATGGATGTGATGCATAATGTTCACCAGCTTCTCCATCAAAATGGTCGCTGCAAGCATAACCTAAAATAAGTCCAGTTTCTTTTAACTCCTCTACAGGAGTGTCCAATGGAAATGAAATAAAAACATCAATGTCTGATTTTCCCTTGAGATATGTACCTTTAGATACAGAGCCTACAAGAAAAATTTCAGCATCAACATTTCTTTTTTCACATTCAAAAGTAAGATAGTCTAGAATATCTCTAGACATATCCTGTATTTCCTTGTTTTCTGATTCTGTGGGTTTAATCTCATTTAATATTGAGTTAAAATCCATTAAATCACTCGATTTTATATTCTTTAATTGGGTTGTAAACTGGTCCTTCAGGTGTTAAAGTACTTTTCATAAGAATGATTTTTTTAACGTTCATAGGGCCAATTTCACGTTTTTCGTATTTTTTAATTTCATCACGAACAGCATCTTTGTTTTTGTCGGATTTCATTCTACCGAAAGTAACATGGGTGCTGAAGTTTTTGTCTTTATCAAATCCGATAGAAGCAAATTCAGCATCTAAATCATCATGAAGCTGGTTTAAGATTTTGTTGTCTTGAGTTCCAAACCAAAGAACTTTGATATGTTCTAAACTAGGAAATGCACCGCAGCCTTTTACGTTGATACCGAACGGTTTGTAATTGGAAAGCACATCTTCTATTTTTTCAGAAATTTTGTCAAGTCCTTCTAAATCGATTTCTCCAAAGAATTTTAAAGTAATGTGAAGATTTCTCTCTTCCACATAGCTGATTTTTGCATCAATTTTTTTAAATTCTTTTTCGATTTCGTATATCTCATGTCTTAATTCATCTTCTAATTCAATTGCTAAAAAAGCTCTAACTGACATATCTATCACCTATTTTTTTATTGTTCTATTATAGTCTCATCTATTGCAATACCAAAATGTCTTGCATTAGACTCGATATAAACTTTAACTTTGTCTCCTACTTTTAATTCTGCTACTGAAATAGGGTTGTTGTCACCGTCAACTATTCTGATAGTTTCCGCATTCTGAAGTAAGGTTCTGATGATTTTACCATCATATTCTGCCTCTATCAATATTAAAGGCCTTCTTTCAATTTTACTTCTTCCTACGTATGCAGTTCTAGTTTCCCCTTCAGTATTTACAATTAAAACTTCATCTCCAGCTTTAAGTTCGGATAAATAACGAGTTTTATTACCAGGAACCATAACATAAGCCTGTACAGGACCTGCATTAACTCTAAATGGTCTTGAAGCAACATATTCGCTTTCAAGAGATTCACTATGTACTAAGAATAATGATTTGGAATATGAACCAACTAGCATTCCTTCACCAGGTTTCATCATGTCTGTAGTGTCAAGACAAACTCTGTCGCCGGAACCTAAAGGTTTTACATTTGTAATTGTAGCTTCTTTTAATTCATACTTGACATTAGAAATGTTGTCAATCAAATTAGCTATTTCCTTAATCTGATTAAACTGGTTAGCTTCAAATATTACACCATCAGTTCCTATTTCCAATGTTTCAAGAGCTACCTTTGCACTTTCAGCATCAATCACTGCAGCCAATATTTCCACATCTTCCTTTTGAAGATCTGCAATGATGTTTTCAAGTGGAATAATTGTCCAATCGGTACCGACAAGAATCACATAATCAACGTATTTTCCTAGTTCTACTGCTAATTGTTCATGTATTTTATCTGTAATTACTACATAAGCAGCTACAGTCTTTCCCTGAGATTTTGCTTCTTTTGCATTTTTAATATCAACAGATTCAGATAAATCTTCACTAAGGATTAAAGAACCATCACCTTCACCATCAATTCCAACTAAATAGATATCTGCATCATCAGAATTAGAAATAACATTAACATTACCAAGTTTTTTGATTTTGTCAATATCACCTAAATCTAAAACATAATCTATTCCAGATTCTAATGCTGTTGTAATCATTTCTTTTCTATCATCCCAAGGTTTGTTTGGGGTCATTATCCAAGCGAATTTATTTTGCAAAGAATCACCTTAATCTAAGTATTTTAATGCTTCGTTAACTTCTAAATCGTTGTGAACTAATTCTGATATAGCTTTAGTTATTTTGAATGGATCTTCAGCCTGGAAGAGATTACGTCCAAATGCAACACCTGCTCCACCAACTTCAAGAGAGTCTTTAACCATTTGAAGCAACTCTTCGTTGGTATCAGCTTTAGGTCCTCCTGCGATTACTACAGGGACCAATGCTCCTTCAACAACCTCTTTGAATGAATCAGGATCACCAGGATAATTTGTTTTTACGATGTCAACTCCCAATTCTGAACCTACACGAGCAGCGTGTTTAACTAATTCCACATCATGTTCGTTTTCTACTTTTTGACCACGTGGGTACATCATTGCAAGTAATGGGATTCCCCATTGACTGCAGGTCTCAGCGATATAACCTAACTCTTGTAACATTTCACTTTCAGTGTCTGAACCAAGATTTACGTGTACAGATACTGCATCTGCTCCTAATTGGATAGCTTTTTCTACAGAGGTAACTGTAACCTTATTGTTTGGATCCGGTGCAAGGGAAGTACTAGCTGACAAGTGAACAATAAGTCCTATGTCTTTGCCATATCCTCTGTGACCTTGTTGTACGATTCCTTTATGCATCAATACTGCATCTGCCCCTCCCTGAGAGATTTTTTCAATTGTGGAATCGATGTCAATAATTCCTTTTAAAGGACCGCTTGACACACCATGATCCATAGGTGCTATTACAGTTCTTCCTGTATCTCTATTCATGATTCTTTCTAAACGAATCTTCTTTCCAATCATTATTTATACCTCATTAAAACTTATGAATTATATTTCTTTTTTTCTATCTATATAATATTTTAGTTTGTTTATATGAGTGCAATAAAAATTTATTTTACTCATTAATAAATGTTTTCATTAATTTTCACTTTTTAGACAATGATGAAGTCCATAAATCAAATTCCTTAATCTGTGGAGGTATGCCTTCACTTCCATATGAAGCCAAATAGCCTTCATCGGATTTGAAATCTTCATCACTTTTAACGGCGGAATTGCAAAAATCAATCAGTCCCCTGTTTCTGATCAATGTGTCTCTTGGTTTAAAAACAGATGACCATATGTAAAATACCTTAAAAACAGTATCTGGATGATATCCTCCACCCAAATCAATAGATAGAACATCGCATTTTGTAGAAATGCTCAAGACTTCCTTTATCTTATCATGCAATCTGACATCGCCGGATATGAATGTCAGATTTGAATATTGACTTTCCAGACTTTCCATTTTTGAAATGGCCTCAGGACTGTTGTCCATGGCTATTACCTGACAGTTTTCATATTTTCTCAGAATCTTTTCCGTTGTCTTCCCCACATGACAGCCCAACTCAATAACCGTATCTGAGTCCCTGAGGGTTTCAAACAGCTGTTCCCTATACTTGTTGATTTTATAGCTAATCTTAATCATGGATGATTCCTTCATTGTTAATTTTACATATGTCCAATCCCAAATCGTCAAGATGGTCAAATGCGCTTTTATCTTCTGCAAATGCGAAAACGGTATTTCCAAGCATTGCCATGGAAGATCCCAAAATATTTTCATCATCATTTAATCTGGATACTAAGCCGAATACGTCATCGCTCATCAACTTTGTGTTATAGGAAAAACTATAAGACTGCTTGAGGAAGTTTTCAACTGTCTGCTCTTTTAGGAAATTCTCTTTGGCCTTAAGACCATAATCACTTATTTTCCTTTTGTAGTTATCGTCCCGTATTATTGAGGATGTTTCTATTTGGCTGAAAGTCTTGGATGCGACATATAGATCATTTTCATTGAAAGAAGTTATTTTGCCTATTCCCGGAGCTCCAGGCTCTGTTCTTAAAACTATGCCCTGTCCAAGTTCAGCTATTACATCCCCCAATCCTGATCCCAGGTTGATTTCGGCAATATGTGCAATCTGGCCTGATTTTTCCAGGGAGTTTCCCAGATCAAGGAGTTTGCTTAATCCAATTGCTATCCCTAGAGCCGATGATGCTGAAGTTCCAAAGCCGGCACCAATTGGAAGATTGATTTCTTGAGTAATGTTGAGTGCAACATCTATATCCATTATCTTCAATACTTCACGAACAATAGTTTCATTTCTTAAATCGGTTTTTCCATTAATTATTATTGAAGTTTCATCTCCATTAGCTAATTTAATTGAAGTTGTAACTCCTTTATTTAATAGAAAACCACAACCGCATGAACCATTCTTTAATGGATTATCATCATTTACAATATTGAAAAAACCAGTAATATGTCCTGGAACAAAAACCGAAACACTCATACTATCACTTAGATAAATTTATTTATCTTTCATAATAAATTTATAGTATTAAAGAAAAGGAGCTAAAAAGTTGAATAAGAGAATTGATTTGCACATGCATACACTATTCAGTGACGGAGAACTATTACCTTCAGAACTTGCAAGAAGAGCACAAAACCTAAACCACGAAGCAATAGCCATTACAGACCATATAGACGCATCAAATGTGGAAACACTACCCCAAATCCAAAAGGCGGTAGACGACATAAACGAAAACTGGGACATAAATGTCATATTGGGCGCTGAAATTACACACACTCCCGTCGAATCAATAGACAAAATTGCAAAACAAGCAAGAAAATTAGGAGCGCAAATAGTTGTGGTCCATGGGGAAACATTAAACGAACCAGTAATAGAAGGAACAAACCTTGCAGCTGTAAAATCAAAAAATGTAGATATTTTAGCACACCCTGGATTGATTACAAAAGAAGAGGCAGAAATCGCTTTGGAAAATGACGTTTATATTGAAATAACCGCCAGAAACGGTCATTCAATATCAAATGGACATGTAGTAAATGTATGTCGTGACGTTGGAAACAAATTCCTAATAAACACAGATACACATTCACCAGACAATATAATAACCTTTGAAAGATCACGTATCGTAGGATTAGGCGCTGGTTTAAGCGAAGATGAAGTTAAAAAAGCAATAGTTGACAATCCTAGAGAACTTATAGGAAGCCTGTAAAATGAAAGCCAGTGCACTACTAGAAGAAATAAAAAATGAATTGAAGGATTTCAATATTGAATATGTAAGAAACAAGGTTACAGATGACAGATATAAAGATCCGTTAACTAAAAAACTTGCAAAACACAATTCAGAAGCATATGACGAGATTTTTGAAACCGAAATAACAGAGGATTATGAGATTCCAGACCAGCAAATAGCGAATCTTAAAAGCGATATTGACTACTATTTTGGAGAATACAATCCGCATGATGAGGAAAACCAGAAACTGACAAAAAACATATGCCTATTCCTATCATTCATTAATAAAAAACCGTTGCATCCCTTTGGAGATACTCCTAAAGAGGACGTTTATGAAAAAAACGGACAATATTTCTGTAAAGGAAAAGCCAACTATATAAAAGAAAAAAACTCATTGTGTAAGTACTGCTGTACAAAAGTGGCTCCATTCAACCATTTCTTTTAAAAATAAAAATAATAAAAAAATGCTTTATCTAATTACAGATAAAGTATTTTGAACATCTAAATAGCATTAAGAACATCATAAACAAGAATTAAATCTTTTCCTAACATATAGTTGTCTTTTAATTCAAGTTTAACTGCTTCTGACATTTGGTCAAAACCTTCTCCACCGAACAAGGATTTAGCGTCAACTCCACCAACTACCATTGGAGCAATAGCTATTCTTATTTCATCGATAAGGCCTTCTTTAATCATAGCGAAGTTTAAAGTGGATCCTCCTTCAAGCATTAAAGTTCTGATGTCCCTATCACCAAGATAGTTGAGTAATGCTTTTAAGTCAACTTTGTCATCACCGCTGAAGAAAATGTCAGCTCTTTTTTTAAGTTCTTGATATCTGTCAGATACTATAAAATCATCTTTATATTTGTTTGCTACAGCAATAATTGTTTCTGCATCATTGTTTGTTACTTTTGCAGCGATAGGAGTTCTAGCTTTACTATCAACAATTACACGAACAGGATTATCACTTAATTCAGCATCGATTTTGTGTGCAGTAAGTTTTGGATTGTCTGCAATTACAGTACCGATACCTACCATAATAGCATCTACTTCTTTTCTAAGTTCGTGAACACGAATAATATCTTCAGGTCCTGAAATCTCTGAACTTCCTGTTTTAGTAGCTATTTTACCGTCTAAAGTCATTGCAGCATTTAATATTACATATGGTTTCATTTTTCATCACCTTAATTAATAATTATATTACTACTATATAAAGGTAATGGATATTTTTATAAAAAAGTGGGAAATTGTCCCAGATTATGGGACATAGAACCTGTTAATATTGCGAAACTTGTCAAAATCAGAATCAAAAGATGCGATACTAGTTATATTATAATTGAACATTGTCTGATGAATGCAGCAATCATTGAAATTTATTGAATAATTGTAATGACAAGTCTTTCTATATGCATCGATATAATCCTGTTTTTTCAAATAATAAACTCTGTTTTCCCTTAAAAATTTTTTCAGAAGAGTGCTGTTTGGTTTATTTAAAAGCTGGGAAAGCCTATTGACAGTTTCACAAAGAACAATATTGTTTATAAGTTTGTTGTTGTCTTCTTTTTTGATAATATCCTGCAATTCCAAAGCTTTTTCATGAATGGCACTATTGGTGTAAAATAAACCAATCAAATAGCTAGAATCTTAAAACATCATGTTTCTATCTCCTGTTCAAAAACTCTAAAACGTCAAACTTTTCATTTGGATCCCCATAAGTAAAAATTCCAATCAGGTATCGAAATTCGAACTGGTGGGTTCAATACCTCTTCTTCTGTCTTCTTCGGCATCTTTTCTACACATTTCCCTAAACTCATCGAGATCTGTGATTTGCCTACCAACGATGCCTGTATCCATACCAGGACATGTTTCAAAATCCTCATCGTCTTCATCATAATAATGATTTTTCTTAACCATGTTTTTCACACCTTGTTTTATTATGACATTTTCAATAAATCATAAAAATTCATTGAATAAGTGGAGATGTACATCTAGAATAATATTTATTTTTAATGAATATGAAGCTTTCTTTTTTTAATTGGTTGAATAATTAAAGTTTAATTTACGATAATAGGTATTATTTTACTCTAAAAATGATTTGAATAAGTTTATTTCGTTAAAGAAGAAAAAGTTGTGCCAAATGGAAGTAAAATATTTGGTGGAATTGTAAGCTGTTTTAAGTATGAAAATGAGATATTTTGAAAAATAAAAGAATAGAAACTATTAAATTAAAAAAATATTGTAAAACTGCTAATTAAATTATAAAATAACAATTCTTATAAAAAAATAATAAAAATGAAGATTATTTCAATGAATCTTCAATAATTTTAATTTCATCATCTGTCAAACCATAGAGTTCATAGACTTTTTTATTGATTTT
>NZ_JAUNXR010000007.1 GCF_030539665.1 Methanobrevibacter sp. | reverse complement strand
TGGGAATTTCATTTCGCTGCGAGCTCATATTCTCTTTAATTACTTTACTTGTTTTATTGATTTTTCGTTTATTACTTGCTATTTTTTTATCAAAATTCTATTTTTGTAGAAATTGCTATTTTTTAATAGTATCATCCATATGTATTACTATTTTTTTACTATTTTTGACAGTTTTATTTTTTCATTATTTTTTCTAGTTCGTGATACATAGGTTTAACGAAATGTTTATTGGTATTGAATTCATTTTTGGAATAATTATAATAATGATTATGAATTAAAATATTATTAATTAGGTGTTATGATGTATTTTAAAAATTCAAAATTAATGTTTGGCATAGTATTGATGGTACTTGCTGTGGTAGTGTTTGCAGGAGCAAGTTTTGCTTACTCTGACAACAATCAAAATGTAGTAACATTCAAAGTTTCAGATTATTCTCAAATTGTGAATGATATTCAAAGTACTGGATCTGACAATGGTATTCAATATAATGGTGTTTCTTTAAGTAGGGCTCAGATTTTGTATATTCTTACTAAATCAGTTTCAGTTATCGGTACTACTGGAAGTGATCAGGGTACTTTCGTTGTTGGCATTTACAATGATGCTCCTCATCCAAGTGGTGATGATTTTGCTCAACCGATTTCAGAAAAGCAATATGTTGATATGAGCAACCGTTTCTCTATCTGGATTGAACAGCATGGTCAGGTTCCTAATTTTGTTGGTATAAATCAGCCAGGTGTTCCTGACATTTCTCCTACAATGATGGAAAACTTATGCATTAAAATTTTAACCAATTATGAAAAGACTGGAGAGTTGCCTGGCAGCGTTTCCACCTTATATTCATAATTTCTTTTTTTTATTATTTCTTTTAGAAGTATTGACTTCAAAAACCACAAAAAACTTATTAATTTTAAAAAACAATATTTATTTGCCTTTATTTTTTAATTAAGGCTATTTTCTCTAAATAAATTGAAATCACTTTTTGTCTATTGTATTAAATATTTTTTTAATACTTTAGACAATTCAATATATCAAATAAAAAAAAGAGTAAGGGATTATTTCCCTTATGCAATCATGCCTGTATATTTTAAATAGGCATTCATCTGTTTTAATGACTTTACATCACTATTTTTATCTAAAGATCCTGGAACAGATACGACTTCACATGTAATTGAAGGTATTCCTGCCATGTTTGCATGGTCCTGAATAGCTCCATAATACGGATCTCCAGCTTCCTTATAGATGATTGTGCCTACGCCGGACATATTGGCAATAGATTTTACCATATCAGTTGTGTCTGTCGGTGAAGCGCATCCCATGATGACATCCTTACCTGGAATTCCTGGAGATTGTGTTGAATGAAAATCAGCATAGTAAGTACAGTTCAACTGTATCATAACAGTCAGCACACGATTGGATACTTTATTGGTGATGTGGGCAACCCTGTTCAAATCATCTCCATTGAAACGTCTTATATTAAGTTCTGTTATCTTTGGACAGAGGAATGGTATAATGTATACAGTTCCGGTCACTGGAGTGGTCTCTAATGATGTAATCAACTTTAGAATCGCTACCTGTGAAGGCAATTCGTTTCCATGGGTTCCTGCAGTTATGAAAATAGGATCTCCCTCTCCTCCTTTTATGGTTAAGAATGGTGTTCCTATTTTTGCAGCCTCAATAATCTGATTTATTAACGGTGTTCTCTTGATATTGTTCATGAGCACTTTGTTTTTGGTAACGTCTCCTTTGGAGCCCCACTTGAATGCCTTGAGGGTTATAAAGTTTTTGACTGTGTATGTGTTTTTGTTTGTAATGCCGTCAGCACTATACTCGATTACATAGTTTCCTGCTGTAAGGTTCAGTCCGATTGTGGCAATTCCATCATCGTCGGTCTGGTTTATGATTTCGATTCCGCTTACATTGAATGTTACGTTCTGATTTGCAAAGGGCTTTCCTGTACTGTCCACAAGCTTTACCTGGAATTCCTTAGGGGTTCCATATGTTGTTTCAACGTTTCCTTCAACTGGACTGAGTCTTGAAAGGACAATGATTCTGTTTGCAATGGAACATTTGTTGTAGACGGTGGTTATCTGCCAGTTTCCTGGGTTAAGTCCTATCTGAATGCTTGCTGTTCCGTTTTTATCGGTATATCTTGTGTATGTGGATTTTCCAATGATGAAATCTACTTTTTCACCTTCCCCTACAGGATTTCCGTTGCTGTCGAGAGCTGTTGCCATGAATGATTGGTTGCACTTGTGATACATTGTCCTGTCATCGGTCAGTACTGTTGGACGTATTTCAAGATTGTTTGTGAGTGTTTTTTCACCGCATTTGGTGGTTATTGTATAATTTCCAAGCTTGAAATTAATCGGAATTGTTGCTAAACCATTTTTATCTGTAGTTTTTGAATATGTCACTCCATTTGCAACTATGGTTACCTTAATTCCTGCTGATGGGGTTCCGTCTGCACCTCCAACGAAAACATCGAAGGTTGACGGTTCATTGTTGTAATACTTCACAATGTCCTGTGTTGAAACGTATGGCAATACCTTGATTGTGTTTGACACGCTTAAATCCGCGTAATTGGTGGTTATCTGCCAGGTTCCTGTTTTCAATCCGATTGGAAGGGTAGCTGTTCCGTTTTCATCGGTATATCTTGTATATGTGGTTTTTCCAATGGTGAATTTTACTGCCTTTCCTTCTCCCACAGTCTTGTTGGATGTAGAATGGATTGTGGCTTCAAAACCCCTTGAGTCCCTGAAGTCCTTTACAAGGTTGGCTGTCACAATAGGGTTCTTGATTATTATGTTGTTTGTCACGCTGTACTTGCCGTATTTAACGGTTATCTTCCAGTTTCCAATATGCAATCCTATAGGAAGGCTTGCAACGCCATTTGAGGTGTATCTGGTGTAAGTCTTTTCCTTTATAACGAAATCAACTCGGGCTGCTGTGGATATTGGCTTGCCGTCGTTTCCAAGAATTGTGGCTGAAAATGGCTCGTTGCCCTTGTAATATGTTACAAGATCATTGGTTACGATTGGAGGCAGCACGTTGACCTTGTTTGTTTTCACGTAGCTTCCGTATTTTGCGGTGATTTCATATGTTCCTGGAATCAGGTTAATCGGAAGGGTTGCAATGCCCTTTTCATCTGTTGGCAATGAGTATGTGACCTTCTTGATTGTGAAATCGACCAACGCTCCTTCACCTACAGGATATCCGTCTTCACCTATAACCTTTACCTCGAACTGTGATTCGTTTCTGAAATGCTTTGTCAGGTCATTTGTGTAGATTCCAGGAGTTTCAGTTGGAATTCTAACATCGTTTTTATTTTCGTTCAAATCGTTATCGCCAATAACAGGGGCTTCCAAACTCCCTGTATCATTATAATCCAAATCGATTGCTTCCGCACTTGCAGACGAAATGCAAAGGACTGAAACTATAATCAAAAGTAGAATAAATAATGGTTTTAGCTTCATATGTAAAATTTTGTAATATATAGATAATATATTTAATGTATTATGTTGCAATATTGCTTTAAAACTGGTAAATTTGGATTAGTATTTGTAATTGCATGTCATTGACTACAACTCTGGATTAAAATAATCACAAAATCAAAAAGACAAATAACATTTATATTTATGAATAATACATTTATGTATATGAAGTATTACTATATAGATGAAAGTGGAGATTTAGGAAAATCTTCAAAATATTTTGTTATTGGAGGTATCTCAACAAACGATACTAAAATATCTTAAAAATAATTAACAAATCACATCGTCGTTTCAAAAAAGATTACAAACATATTAATGAGATTAAAGGGTATAAAACTCCTGACAGTATAAAAAAATATATTATTAAACAGATAAACAATCCCAACTATACTACATTTGCATTAGTATTTAATAAAGAAAACCTATATAAAATACAATATACTAATAAAAATCATTTATATAATGTATTGGTTCCTATTTGGCTCAAATTATTCCTATCAATGAAAAATCAGAAATTTATGTTGATAAATCTAAAACAAAAGAAAAAGACATAGTTGAATTAATACTATGTTTAAAACATGTTTATAATTAATTCTTCATATTCTATGATATTTATAGATTTGTAATTTAAAAATTATTAAATGGTGTGATAATAAAAATTGCATAATAAGATTAATAGAACCTCCATAAGAATTTCTTTAGAATAGCTTTATCCTTCCTGTCTTTTTTTTTTAAATTTGGAGGAATCTATTTTTTATAAATTAATTCATTTAACCATTCTTAATCGTGGTTTAAATCAGTATAGTAGTCATCTAATAATTTAAAGAGTTCATCCTTGGTATTTATTTTAAAGAGCTTTTCTAGGATATCATGGTTTTTCGGAAAGTATTTAAGATAATTGGAAACCGGATTTCTCATTCTGCGCATTGCTATATCTTCATCATTATCATTTAGGAACAATTCCACATGTCTTTTGATTACACTAATTTTCTCTTCAATGCTTATTTTTTCAGGTTCAATGCCTTCATCAAGATAGTTAATGCACTCTTTAATCAGCCATGGATTTCCAAGGACACCCCTTCCAATCATTACAGCATCGCATTTTGTTTCATCTATCATTCTTTTAGCATCATAACATGATTTAACATCGCCATTGCCTATAACAGGTATGGACAATTCCTCTTTGACATCCTTGATTATGGACCAATCGGCTTTTCCAGAGTATCCTTGATCTCTGGTACGTGGATGAACAGCAATAGCTGATGCACCGGCGTTTTCCACAATCCTGCCAATTTCTACAGCATTGATGCTATTTTCATCCCATCCGCTTCTAATTTTCACCGTTACTGGAATGTCAACCGTATCAACAACGGCTTTCACTATGTCATGGACTTTTTTTGGATTTTTAAGTAGTGCACTGCCTGATTTGGACCTTATAGCCACTTTCTTAACCGGACATCCCATATTAATGTCAATAATGTCAGGTTTCACATGGTCATATACATATTCTGCGCCTATCCTAAATGAATTTGGGTCAGATCCAAAAAGCTGTATTGAAATCGGTCTTTCATAGTCTGTCATGTACAATAGCTCATCGGTTCTTCCGCCTCCATATTTTATCGCCTCTGTGGAGATCATTTGGGTTCCAATCAACCCGCAGCCCATGGATTTAATGATGTGTCTAAATGATGGAGTACATAGTCCGGACATTGGTGCTAAAATCACCTGATTGTCAATTTCCACATCCCCTATTTTCCATTTCATTAGAAAAACCCTCATCAATATTTATGGCTATTTTTTAGCTTATTACATATATGTTTTTTATATAAAATAAAATGTGCAGTGCCGGTTTTGGAAAAATTTATATTTTTCAGCGGTTAAATATTTACTTGTCCTGTTGGGGATGGGAGATAAGTAATTGGTAAAATGATAAATATTTATATAATATAAACTTAATATTCTATTTGTTATTAAAATAAGGAGAGATGATATTAATGGCGCATGGTCATGGTCATGGGGGTCAAATGACTCCGGAACAACAAAAACAAATGATTGAACAAGAGCTTAAAATTTCAAAACATCTTAGCAATATCAAATATAAAATTGCAGTAATGAGTGGTAAGGGAGGAGTAGGTAAATCTACCGTAGCTGCTAATCTTGCAGAAGCTTTTAACAAAAAGGGTTATAAAACAGGTATTTTGGATGCGGATATTCACGGACCAAATATTCCTAAAATGCTTGGTGTTGAGGGTTATTACGTAAGCATTGACGATGAGGGGCTAATGGTTCCTGTCAAATCCGAATCAGGTGTGGACGTAATGTCTATGGCATTTCTATTGGAAGACAAATCCCAGCCTATCATATGGAGAGGACCTCAGAAAACCGGTACCATTAAGCAGCTAATAGCTGATGTAAATTGGGGAAATCTTGATGTTCTCATTATTGACAACCCTCCTGGAACCGGGGATGAGCCTTTAACCGTTTTACAAACAATTCCTGGCATTGATGCTGTTGTTATGGTAACAACCCCTAACGACGTGTCTCAGGATGATGTTGTAAAGTGTGTGAATATGGTCAAGATGCTTAACATTAAAAACATCGGCTTGGTTGAGAATATGGCTTACTTCACCTGTCCTCACTGTGATGAGCCTGTTAAAATGTTTGGTGAAAATCAGGGAGCTGAATTTGCAGAGGAAATGGGCATTGAATTTTTAGGTGATGTTCCTTTAACTCCTAGAGTGGCTGATTCTGCAAATCTCGGTAAGGCTATCGTTAATCTTAACGCTAATTCTGAAATCGGCGAAAAGTTCATGTTTATTGCAAGTGAAATCGAAAAGGATTTCCTTGATGAAAAAGATTAATAGTTTAGGCTTATTATATAGCTAACTGTTGCAATATTTATTAATAGTCCTAAGAAATTAGGATTATCCCTTATTTTTTTAAAGTAGTCGATTTCAACTATTTTCGGAACCTTGTTTTCAGACATTTCATTTAATCTAAAGTATTCCAGTCCTTTTTCCAGTTCTTGCTTGTCTGTAAAGATCGGTATTATGAATTCTCCATCGTTTCCGTAGGGTATCTTTACATGTTCATCATTTTCGGTTACTGTTATCAGTGGTGAGGTTTCTATAAGTTCAATTATGGTTTTGTTTACCTTTTCTATTGCTTCCTGGTTGTTGTTTTCCCCATGGAGGTATGCCATCTGAATCTGACTTTTCATGTTCGGATTTTTTATGTCTTCTATTTCCATGTATTGAATTTTGTTTCGGATTCTATAAAAATCTTGTTTAGGCTTTGTTGGGATTTTGATTTAATCGTAAAAACGGTTATATACATGTTCCGATAAAATAATCTTTTAATAAATTTGCAGAGGTTAAATTTATGGTTGATGAGAAATTAAAAGGTACAAAAACAGAAAAAAACCTAAAGGCAGCAATCGCCGGTGAATCTGGTGCACGTGTTAAGTATGAATTATATGCTGATAAGGCAGAAGCTGATGGTTACAATCAGATAGCTGAGATTTTCAGGGAAGCTTCTTTCAATGAAAGACAGCATGCATTGATCTGGACTCAATTCCTCAATGGTGGTGAGCTTCCAAGCACTGTTGATAATCTTGAAGATTCAATTGCCTGTGAAAACCATGAATGGACCCATATGTATAAGGGTTTTGCAGAAGATGCCGCTGAAGAGGGCTTTGATATTTTGGCTGCAAAATTCAGGATGATGGCTAACATTGAAGCGATGCATGAAGAGCGTTATATTAAACTTTTAGAAAACATTAAAGAAGATCAGGTCTTTTCCAAAAATGAAGAGGAAGAATGGATCTGTGAAAACTGTGGATTCACATTTAAAGGAAAAGAAGCTCCTCAAATGTGTCCTGTTTGCGGTTATTCCCAAGCATTCTTTGAGATTAGGGCTAAAAATTACTAGCTAATATTTTTTTATATTTTCCATATCCTTCTTTTTCAAGCTGGTCATATGGAATGAATTTCAGTGCTGCCGAATTTATGCAGTATCTGGTGGATCCTCCAGGGCCGTCGTTAAATACATGGCCCAAATGGGAATCTGCCTTTCTGCTTCGAACTTCTGTTCTTATCATTCCGGCACTGGTGTCTATTTTTTCATTTAGCTTTTCGACTGGTTTGCTGAATGCAGGCCATCCGCAATTTGATTGAAACTTGTCTGTTGAAAGGAATAGCGGTTCTCCACTTACTATGTCCACATACAATCCTGGATTGTCAAAGTCATTGTATTTTCCAGTGTTTGGAAGTTCGGTTCCATTGTTTTGGGTTACTTCGTATTGTATTGGGGTCAAATGACTTTTTGAATATTGGTTCGCTTCATTTAGGTTTATGTGGCAGTAGCCATTTGGATTTTTTTCCAGATAGTTTTGATGATATTCCTCTGCCCTGCAGAAGTTTTTTATTGGCTTCACTTCTATCTGGATTTTCCTGTCTGTCTTCTGCTGTTTCTTGTTTAGAAAATTTTTAGCAATCTTCATTTGTGTATCGTTGGATGTATATATTCCTGTTCTATATTGGGTTCCAATATCATTTCCTTGCTTATTCAATGAGTAAGGGTCAATAATTTGATAGTATTTGTTCAAAAGTTCGATTAAAAGAATCTTATCTTCATCATAATCAACTTTCACAGCTTCACTGTGTCCTGTGTTTCTGTAGCATACCTCTTCATATGTAGGATTTTCAGTTTCTCCATTTGCATAGCCCACTTCTGTTTTTACAACTCCAGGAATTCTTTGGAAATATCCTTCGACACCCCAAAAGCATCCTCCTGCAAAATATATTGTTTCAATCATTTTTCATCACCTTTTTTGAATTAGCTTTCATTGTTTAAATAGCTTGTTCATAATTTTTATAAGAAAGGAACGGATATTTGATGGCTTAAATGTGATCTTGATTTATTTTTGTTTATTGAATATATTATTATAGTATCAAAATTTATTTTAAATTTAAGTCAATTCTAAATAGTTATTTAAGATAATAAAATTCATATGAAAATTAAAAATTGTATTCAAATAAAGACGTGTAATCTAATATTTGATTCATGGGTTGGGAAGTACTAGAAATTTTTATATAATACTCAAATTATAAATATATATTAATAAGGAGGATTTTTCCAATGTTTTATAGTACTATTATGAAAATCGATTCAATTGATAGGTTAAGAGATATTAGGGACGCTTTGCTTGTGGAACAGGGTATCAATCCAACTCGTCAAGGTGAACAAGCTATTAAAGTGGTAGTTGACAGGATTGATGAAATTCAAGCTACCTTAGATAAGTCTGCTGCTCGTCAATAGGTTGAATTTAAAATGTTGAAAGTAATGAGTCATAGGAGGAGGCTTTTAAGGAAAAATATGTATAAGGCTCCTCATACCAGACATGAAAAGAACATAATGTCTGGTTCACATATTAAAAAACATAACAAGCCTAAGGAAAGGCCAAACTTTAAATTCAAGAAAAAACCTGTTAGAAGAGTTAATAAGGGTTATAAGATGTCCTACAGATACAAGTATTATAACAATGATGTTGTTGAAGAGGACGAAAATGTTGAAGAGTCACAATAGGCTCTTGTTCTTTTTTTTATTGTTCAGTTTTTTATCTGATTTGTTGTTATATTGTTCATAGCTATTTTTCAAATCGCTGTATTTTTAATTTTGGTGTTTAATGATTTACTTGTTTTATTATTTCACTGTTCATCTATAAAAAAATGAAATGGGAAGTGCTAGAATGCACCTCCACCTCCACCACCGGAACCGCCGCCGACACCGCCGTGGCCTCCGCTTACTGTACTGTTACTTGTCTGAACAACACTTGTGAACAGTGCAGGTCCGTCGAATGAACTGTATCTGTATAGATTTCCATAGTCATGTTCAGTAACAGTAGCTACTGATTTCATGGCCTTGTTCACTGCCTTTGCATTTCCAAGGGCTGTTGCATATATCAGATAATCGTTCCATATTTCAACAGACTCTGGAGGGTGTTCCTTCATTAATGAAAAGTCCTTCAAGAATTTTTTAAACGCTTTCCATTGCTTGTATTCAGTCATTCCTTCCTCTGTCCATCTTCCAGGAATCCTGTTAGGCACTGCAAAAAGTACACATCCCAAAATGAAGAACAGGATTCCTCCTAAAAACAGGTTCATTGGTGGATCTGATTGTATGATTGCATATATCATTCCAATGAATCCCAATAGTGCCAATATTCCGCAGTAAATCCTGAAGAGGACGCTTCCCCCATTGTCAAAGTAGTCATTAATGACAGGCATTATTTCATTCTCATAAAAGTCTCCCTTAAATGCCTTCAAGCTTTTATTGAATTTTTCAGCGTTTTCCTTATATAGGAATGTCTTCTTCATTTCCTTGAAATCAACGATATTGTCTCTTGCATATGGCATCAGGAGGTCTCTAATTATTGCCTGTTCGTACTTGTCAAGATTATCGTATTTTTCAGGCAAGCGCAATCTCATGTTTTTCTTTTCAGCATCCACAATTTCAATCACATTGTCATTTATCAGCTTCATTATTGTGGCCTGGATTCCATTGTCGCTGACCTGTCCTGTATCGGTTTTTGTAGAGAACATTGCATCTACAAATAACGGTGATTTTGATGCATCGGGCAATTCGCGTTCATATGGAGCATCATAGCTGACCTTAGGCTCCCTGCCGTATTTCAGATAGATTATCACTGGACAAATCAGGCTAATGGCCAGAATTAGGGGGTAGATGTTGATAACAGTGTTTTTAAAGTTCATCTTGTTAACATAGTCATTCTGGTCATTGATAATCTTTTCCTTTCCGTCCTCATTAACCTTTTTGACATAGACAGGATCTTTAAATTCATTCAACGGTATGATTCCTCTGAATTCCAGATAGCTGTCGGAATCCACGTATGGTGAATATATTGTCAGTGTGCTTCCGTTCCAGCTCTGGTTTGTCTCAGCATCCAACGGATTTATCCAGTACTGGATTTTTTCGTCTGTTGGGAATGTTATGTGGGCTGTCAGTGCAAACGCTGACTTTTCCCATGCTCCTCCCCAAGGCTGGTAGTTCAGCTCTGCAATGTCATTGTACTTTGTTATGGTGTTCTTGAAATCGTATGTATAGTTTACAATGACGTCAGTGTCCCTTATTGGCTTGGTCATTTTGGAATCTGAGTACAGATAGACTGTTATCTTATACACATTGTCTTCCTGCTCTGTAGTTACCTTTGAATATGCTCCTTTGGTTTTCACTTTCAAGTTTTCGATTTTTTCCCCTTCCTTTAAGGGAATGTCTCTGTAAACTCCATGGTATTCTCCCTTAAATGTATAGTTGTAGGATTCTGTTATTTTCAAAAGCCCATTGTCCATTACGTCTATAAACAGGTCTATGGGTCCAATATAGTAGTTCCTGTCTTCATCCTCTTCAGCAAATGCAGATGAACATGCTGAGATTAGAAACAGGGAAATTATCATTAATGCTGCAATCTTCTTGTTCATAAAACACCTAGTTATTAGTTAGTTATCTAATAATATGTTTGTTTGTTAAAAAATAGTTTCTCATAATTGTTTACACACATTTTATATACCTTGAACGTGAATATTATATTAGGTGATGACAATTAATGTTCCGGTTAAGACAGACAATTCCCAGTTTAAGGACCAGCTGTCAACGCTTCTTTTTGAATATGAGGAATTGGTAAATCACATAGGTCCAAGGATAGAACAGAAATACATTTCCCTTTTCGGCTTTCTTGAAATAGAGGTCTACAGGCTTGAAATAGAGCTAAACAAGATAAGAAAGAAGGTTCAGATGATACAATCCAAGATGAACCATGGGGAAGACGTAAACATGAATGAAATCAACTTCCAGCTTGAAATCCTCTTTGAACAATATGAGGAGAGCCTCAAGGCTCAGCAGAAGGAGTTTGAAAACTCATTCAAAGGGGAAACAGTATTCCTTACAGCGGAAGAGACAAGGGAGCTGAAGTCAAACTTCAGAAGGATAATCATGGCCCTACATCCAGATTTGAATGACGACGTTTCAGACCATGAAAAGACACTGTTCAATCAGGCAACCATCGCATTCAAAAGTGGAGACATCGAAACCATAAGGATGATATACTCCATAATAGACGACGACGAAATGCAGGATGAGCTTGACGAAAGCTATTATCAGGAAAGGATAGACAAAATCAAGGAAAAGATAGAAAAATACAAGGAAGAATATCCCTACAACAAGATAGATCTCCTTGAGGACGAGTCAGCTATTGAAGAATACACAAACTCCCTGAAGGACCTCATAAGCAGATACAAGGAAGAAATCGAATATTACGAAACCCGTGTGGAAGAGATGGAACTGGAGAGTGAATAGATGTCCCTACAGAAGGTAGACTCAGAAATGGCCACAACCATCAAGCTGATTCACAACAGCGGAAAGATAGCATCCCTTCTTGAGGACATATTCCTGATAAGGGTTTATGTTGCAGGCAGCTATTACTACATATTCGAGGATTCGATAGTGGACGAGCTGGAAGAGGGAAATGACGTGCGCCTCATGAGGGAAGCCAACAACGAGCACGACAAAAAAGCTATTATGATGCTTCATAAGGGCAAAAAAATAGGCTACGTTCCAAGAAAGCACAACACAATACTGTCAAATCTCATGGACAGTGGAAAGATGCTCTACGGCAGGATAAACACAATCGGGCATGGTGACTATGACAGCGTTGACATCATGGTGGACATCTTTCTCAAGGAATAATGTCTTTTTTGAAGGTTTGTTTTAAAAATGGGGTGATATAATGGAAGTAAAGGAAATATTATTGCAAAAGGAAATTAATGAGGATTTGGGATCAAGAAACAAGATTGAAGATTTATTTAACGCCCTTGAAAAAGGAAATGCAGAAAAGGTTGTCATGAATTTTGAAGACATTAAATTCATGAGCAGAACTGCTGCTCAAGAATACCTTAATCAAAGGAATAAGGTAGGATTCGATGTAGAGGAGCGCAACGTTCCGGAGGATATCAAGACATTGATGGATTTCATAATAGAATCCAGCTATTGAATACCTATGGCAAAATCATTCATAAATTAGATGGGGGTTTTTTATCTGGACTTGAATCCGGATTCTGAATTGTACTACATAAGGTTCGGCCTCAAATGAATTGGATTTAACTTATTTTCCCTAATGTTGTGAATAATATAATTGTTTTTCTCTGCTACGGTACTGGAATATTAATATTTTATGGTGGCATTTGGTTGTTATAGCGATTTTTTGGGAATTGTTTGGATATGGAAATATTTACTTGTTTGTAAAGTATTGTTTTTGTTTGAGAGTGGCAGAAATGTTTTTATATGTTTTTTAACAAATGCATGTTTATGCACTTGCAGAATCATTTAATATGAAGTTGCATATAGTATTCTCTACCTGTAGTGCTGCAGTTTTATTCAATGAAATGGTGAATGTGAGTGTTTATAAGTAATCATAAAAATGAGGCCTTTCCAAGGAGAGTTCTATTATGAAATCTTATTTTGATTTTAATCAGTTCTTCTTTTTAGGAGAGGTTATGTTGGATGCTGGAGATTTGAGAGTTGATGAAATAAGTTTTCAGTGCATTTATAGAACTGTCATTAACAGGATTTATTATGCCTGCTTCAATCATGCCAAGGAGTGGCTAGATGTAAAATATGGTATTAAAACAAGGGTCTTTGACATTGATTCAAGAAGGATGATTAACAAGAAAAATAAGAGCGAGCATAGAATAGTTTATGAAGGATTATGGGACGTTGCAAAGATGGTTCCACCAAATCGCAGTTTATTGTTTCGCGAGTTATCATCCATTTTAAAGAATATGTTTGTAATGAGAAAGGATGCAGACTACAATTTATGTGGAAACATAACATTAAATGACGTTAATGAAGTTATTTCAAAGGGAATGAAGATATTTGAAAATTTAAAATTCAGGGAGGAAATATGATGGAGAAAATTAGGAAACTGGAGAATCCGTTGGAGGATTACACAAAATTCAATCAGTTCAATGTTGAAAGTCTACTTGATGAGTGGAAAATTTACATAAAAGAAGGAGTTGCTCAACTTAAAAACTTTTTAGAAGGAATCATTCACGAATTCGGAGGTCTGCATGTGGAATATGAGCCTTTCTGGGATGGTGCATATCTTCCATGGTTTGTTATAAAAATTCCTGATTTTGATTATAGGGTTAGACAAGATCTTTGGTATGAGGTTTATCATAAAATGGAGGGTTTTGCAAAAGAGAATAACATTCTGCCTTCATTTTATATGGCAAATTTCTGCTTAAGGCATTTTTAAATCTATCAATTTTCATCATATTTTTTTGGGAAATCAATAATAATTCAATTTTGAGTTTCATAAAACATTTTTCCCCATATTTTTCTTTTTTTTACAATCTGGAGAAAGTTTTATAGTTCTTGATGTGGTCCTAATCACTTAGTTAGCATTTTCAAGGGTTCTAGCATATTTTTAGGAGAGTATCAAGATTTTTTTTGTTTTCGCATCAATAATGTTTTCATTTACCTTAAATGATTTTTTTACTCTATTTTGTCATGTTTCAGTTATTTTATATTTTTTCTTCCAGCTAACCTGATGGTCTTAATTAGTTATAAAAATTTGCTAAGGAACTATAAACTATTTTTTCCTATTATATGGCAACATAAATATTATAGTTTAGACATAACTTTTACCATGCCAATAACTTCAAATGAAACTCAGGAAAGGAAATTCAGCTTAAATGAAAATCAGCAGAAGGCCGTAACCTATGACGGCAAGGATCCTCTAATAATCGAGGCAGGCCCAGGCTCAGGAAAGACTCGTGTGCTTACGGAAAGGGTCAAGTTCCTGCTCAATGAAAAGAAAGTAGCTCCAGAATCATTGCTTGTAATCACATTTACAAGAAAAGCTACCGAAGAGCTTAAAAGCCGTCTTGCTGAAGACATTGATGTTGAAACCATCAACAAGATGCAGATTTCAACTATCCATGGTTTCTGTCATGATCTGCTTAAGAAATATGACAATTTTGCATATGAAATCCTGGACGATGACTATGCACAGAAAAAGACTCTTTTTATACAGAAGCATAAGCCTTATTTAGGTTTTAAAAACGAATCCTACATTTCCAACAGTTCCATTAGTGATGTTATTGATAAGTTTGGCGAATATTCAACTTTCAAGGTTGACAGCGATAAGCTGGTGAATTATATCTCCTCAAACAGGCCAGTATCCAGGGAATATATAGATTTCGTTAGAAAGAATTCATTTGAAGGTTTTCCCTACAAGGAAGTTGTAAACAATGAGGAGTTCAAGGATTCATGGCACAATTCAAGATATCTCCAGATAGCTAAAGCCTATCAGAAATACCTTAATCTGCTGGATAAGAACTATCTTGTTGATTACGATACCCTGCAGATCAAGACTTTGGAGTTTTTGGAAAAGCATCCAGATACAGACTACAAGAACATTCTGATTGACGAGTTTCAGGATACCAATCCTGTACAGTATTATATTTTTGAGATTCTTCTGCAGTCTGCAGACAGCTTCACCGTTGTGGGAGATGTTGACCAGAGCATTTATGGATTTAGGGGAGCGCTCTTTGATTATTTTGAAGAGTTGGTTAACAACTACAACGGTCATGTAATATCTCTTGACGTTAATTACCGCTCTACTGCAAATGTCGTCAACCTTACTGAGGAGTTCATTAAGGACAGGCGTGGGGAAGGTTCCCAAAAGAACATGACCTACAACCGTGAATTTGACAGCAACAATTACTACACAGTAAGCGAGGATAACGTTGAAGAGGCATACAATATAGTGGAATTCATCAAAAACCTTAAGGAGAACAACAAGATAGAGAATTATTCCGACATAGCTATCCTATTTAGATCCCTTAAGGGCCAAACCCCTAAAAATCTGACAGAACTGTTTGAGGATGAGGAAATTCCATATGAAATCAAGAATTTCTCAAACCTTTTTGAAAGTGACGACGTAAGGTCTTTCATCACCCTGCTTCATTATGTTCTTCCGGAGCCATTCAAGCCATATCATCTGACCAAATGGGAGAAGGACTGGCTTAACCTAAGGGCATTTACAGGAGAGACATTCGAACCCACATTATGGGAATTGTCCGATGAAACAGTCGGGATGCTTAAAACCATTCAGGACGAATATGAGGAGAAAGCCCTTGAAACAATAAAGGAAATCTATAAGAGGGAAGTCGGCAAAAAAACAACAATCAAAAAATTCTCAGCAATATTCAATGACAAAAGCGCTTTCGGGAAAAACAGAACCGATGAAATGCTGGAGGAGCTTTTCGAAAAGGTTCCAGCTCCAAAAATCGATTTGACAATGATTGAAAATGATGAAGACAGGGAATTCTTCCGTAAGCTTGAAGACCTTAAAGCCATTGTATCCAGAAACGTTGGAATGATTATATCAAATAATCTTGAGAGAATGAAACAAAAGTTCAAAAAGGAAGGGGATGTGGAATATTGCAATTCCAAGCTTGATTATGTAGGTGAGTTGGCCCTTAAGAACAATGAACTGGTGGATTTGGGTTTGGTGGACAAGCTGGATTATCTTAGAAGTCAAATAGGTGCGGATAACTTTTTAGAAGACATTGATGGGCTCATAAAATTTGTGGATAAAAACAGTGAGGACAAGACCGTTCTTGACATATTCTACGATATTATGGAGCTTACAGGATTGTTCAAAGTCAACAATTCAAAATCCCTAAATGATTTCTCAGTAATCAGCGAGTCAATCTATAACTTTGAAAACGTCATGGACAATACGGATATTGTTGGTTACTTCAGATTCCTCCAGTCAAATGTCGATAAATGGGATTCCAATCCTGCAAGCGCTGATGACGGAGTTCAGATAATGACAATCCACAAATCCAAGGGTCTGGAGTTTCCGATTGTCATAATCCCGTCAATCAAGTTGGATAAGTTTCCAAAGAAATTCGAGGACCCTTCCCAGAAGGATTATATTTTCCCTGGATACACATACTACACTCCAAATGACTGTTTGGAGTATAAGGCAAATCTGGAAAAGCCCGATGAGTATTATCATGACCTGGAGGAGCTTAGGATTCTATATGTGGCCATTACACGTGCCCAGGATGTGGCCTACTTCTCATTTTTGAGTGATGTTCATCCATTGTTTGAGGACCTGACAGCCAATGGCCATATTATTCCCTTGGATTATGATGCCGTTAGGAAATGCGAGTCAGTCTATGCTAAAAGCGACTTGGAGGTTCTGAATGCAAGTTACACAAGTCTAAAGACCTACGAGGACTGTCCGTTCAAATACCATCTTCTCTATGACTGGAAGTTCAAGGTCTCTGAAAACGACAGGATACGTCTTGGAAGCGCCATTCACAATGCCTTCAACAAGATAAACCTTAAAAAAATCGAAAAGCCCGATGTTGGAAAGGAGGAAATAGATTCCATAATCGAGGAAATCTTCAACAGCACATCAAACATTCAAAAGGACAATGAATCCTTTGAAAAGTTCAGGGACAGCATTTATGGCTTCTATGATAATATTGGTGACGTGAAGCTTCTTGAGTCAGAATACGGTTTCAGCATAATTGAAAAGGGCCACAACATCATTGGAAGCATTGACTTGATCTATGAAAAGGATGGTGAAATAACCATTATTGACTATAAGAACACAATGCTTGAAAATCCGGAAAAAATAGAGTACTATAAGGACCAGCTAAAACTTTATCTCTATGCATTGAATCTTGATTCCAAGTATGAAAACGTCAGAAGGGCAGGAGTCTACTTTGTGGAATCTGGGGACTTGGTTGTTGTGGACATTTCAGATGATGAAATAGCCGAGTACATAAGCAAAACCAAGGAAAACGTTTCAAAAATAAAAAGCGAGGAGTTCGACAGGAACGTTACATATAAGTGCAACGACTGTGATTTCAAGTTTATTTGCAATAGCTAGTTTTTCAGGCTAGCTATTTAAAAAACCTTTTTTTAGTCTATAAAACTCAAAAGTTTCTCTTTATCGAGAATCATCTTGTCTTCCGGAAGGTTTACAATCAGTCCGGTAAATCCAGGATCGTTTGCAGCTAGCTGGATAAAGAAGTTCATTTTGGTTGTGTACAGGTTGTATTCCTGTTCCTGTTCATCTAGTTTTAGGTATTTGTATCCTTCCTTATAGCTTTCATGGTTTGTAAATACTGGGATTTTAAAATCGTTTTCATCTCCGAAGGCTACAAAGTTCATATCCTCTCCTATTGGATATGTTGGACAAAATAACTGTATTTCTTTAAATTCTTCATTGTTTATTTCCATATAATCACTACTTTAATTATTAGTGACTTATGTTTATTAATTATTTCTCATCATATTCAAGAACTGAGTCCATGTCTATTGCGAAATCCTGGTTGTGGGGGTTTACTATGAGTCCTTTAAGGTTCGGGTCGTTTTTTGCAATGTCTATGAATTCATGTATTGTTGTGATGTATGGTTCGTCGATTATCTCCTCTTCAAATTCAAATGTTTCTATTCCTTTTATGTATTCGAATTCATCTGTAAATATTGGGATGAAATAGCTATTTCTGTTGTCTTTCTGCACTATTCTGACTATGCTGGTCTGCTTGTTTATTCTGGATTTTATTGTTATCAGGTATTCGTTGAATAGGGCTTCGTTTATGTTGTTCTTTATGTTGTTGAGTTCTGAGCCGTAGGTTTCAAGCAGTTCATCATACTTGTTTATGCATGTCTTCAGTTTGCTGTTTTTTATTATTTCATCCTTCAAGTTACTATCATTATACTCCATTTTATCACATAATTAAATATACTTTATACACAATATATATTTAGTATTATATAAATTTATTCATTTTAAATGTACAAAATAAGTATTTATAACTAATCATCCAAAAATAATAGCAGAGGTGTAAATCCATGAAATGTCCCAAATGCGGATCCGAAAATGTAGACGATTATAAATTTTGCAGAAAATGCGGAGAGCCTAACCCTGAGGCAGGCAAGGAAACTTCCAGCAATAAGGCTTCCAAGAAAAGTTTCGACGACCTTCTAAACAAAAGAAACCTATTTTTAGGAATTGCAATAATAGCTATTGTAGCAGTCATAGCTATTGGATTGAACAACGCAGGCTTTGGAGGTGTTCAATCAGGAAACGAAAAGATACTTAACATTGACCAGAATCAGTATGTCTCATCAGGAGAGAACGTTTATTCAATATCATTTACCTTAACCAACGCTCCAAAGGAAGCAAACAGCTATTTTGCAAAGGCAACATGGTATGATGAGGACGGAACAGTTGTAATGACAGATACTGAATCATTGGACTACAAATATATAGATGACAATCATATGGATATCTATATGGCTGAAGGCACTCCAAAAAACGTTACAATCAAGAACTGCGTAATTGAAATTACAGATTCCCAAGGTGAAGTCGTAACAACAGCAGACTACAAATGGTTAAATAAATAAAAAAAATAAGAAGTAATGATTCAAATGTCTAAATATTGCCCCAAATGTGGAAACAAACTAAAGGACAAAAGCAGGTTTTGCGTTAAATGTGGCTATGATTTCATCAATGACGATGACAAGTCTCGCTTCTCATTTAACACAAAGGACATGATAATTATCATCTTGGTAATTTTGATTGTTGTTTCCGGGGCTTATTTGACATTTCTTCTGTTCTAAATGTTTTTCAAATCAACTGAAAAGTTTTGACTGTGGGGATTTATGATTACTCCCTGGAAGTTCTCGTCTTCACTTGCTATTTTTCTGATGTCTTCAGGAGTCAGCATCTTCAAGTCAAGCTTGTCTAGAAAGAGCTTGGATATCTTTCTTGAACCTTCCCCATATTCATCAATGTCGGTGAATATTGGAATGAAGTATTCCTTTGACTTCTCATCAACATTGAATCTTACAGGCTTTTCTATCTCGTCGATTAGTGTGAAATAGACTTCCTTCTGGTATGTTTCACGGATGTTGTTTTTAAAGACATTCAGTTCGATTGAGGATTCGTTGTTTAACTTTCTATTGATTTCCGCATATGTGTCTATAAGATCCTTCAGTCTACTTTTTGAAGACTTTGTCTTGTCCTTCTTGTATGTCTCATAGTCTTCCAGCTTCATTAATCACAACTCTCGTGCTCTTGATTGCATATTGCAGCATTTATTATGTCTTCCTTTGGGAATATGAAGTCGGTGTCATATGGGTTGATTACTATTCCTACGAATTTCTCGTCTTCTATTCCAATGTCCAGTATGTCAAGTCCGGTCATTGCTTCGAACTCGTAGGTCCATTGGTCTTCATTAAGGCCTAAAGCCTCGATTCCCTTTTTGGCTTCCTCGACATCTGTGTATGCTGGTATGAAGTAGCTGTCGTTTTCGTCTTCTACTATCAGTCTTAGGATTTCGTTGAATTCTCTGTCTTCATTGTTTACGATAGCTATAAGTTCGCATTCAAGAACTGTGTGGTCTAGTTGGTGTCCGATTTCCGCTAGCTTGTCCATGTCCTTGTTTTCCTGTTCATCTATTTCTATAAACTCGTCAATCAATTTCAATAGTTCTGTGTTTTCTACTTTTGACATAAATCTCACCTTGTTTTAAATTTAATATTCTTATTTTAAATATAGTTTATGTTTATTGTATGAATATCCAGTTTTCAAAATATTTTTTATAAACTGTTCATTTTTTATCTAAATTAAATGATTTTATTTAATGCAAAACATTTTTCATCATAATGTTTATATATCTTAATAACAATATCATTGTATATGATTGAAAATAATATCTGTCTACTTACCGACAGTTACAAGGTAACACACCACTATTTCTATCCTGAAAATACTGAGAAGGTATACTCATATCTGGAAAGCAGGATAGGTTCTGAGTTCAACAAGACAATCTTTTTCGGACTTCAGTACACAATCAAGAAGTATCTTGAAGGAAACGTTGTAACTATGGAAAAGGTAGATGAGGCAAACAGGCTAATAGAGACACATATTGGGGAAGGAATCTTCAACTACGACGACTGGGCATACATTGCAGAAAATCTGGATGGCAGACTTCCGATTTCAATCAGGGCAGTGGCTGAAGGAACACCTGTAAATGTTGGAAACGTTCTCATGACAGTCGAAAACACCGACAAGAGATGTTTCTGGCTTACAAACTATCTTGAATCATTGCTTCTTCAGGTATGGTATCCCTCAACAGTGGCTACACTTTCTGCAGAGGTCAAAAAGCTATGCAATTTTTACCTTGACGTTACAGGCTCTGACAAGACCAACCTTGAATTCATGCTCCATGACTTCGGATTCAGGGGATCTCCAAGTGTAGACGCTTCCATGCTATGTGGTGCAGCCCATTTGCTAAGCTTCAAGGGAACCGACACCATTCCTGGACTTTCAATCCCTGACAATTACTACAACGACTCCAACGTTTATGGATTTTCAGTTCAGGCAACAGAACACAGCGTAATGACTTCACAGGGCCAGAAAGGAGAATTCGACCAGGTCATTAATGTAATCGACCATGCAAGGGACGGCATACTTTCAATGGTTATCGATAGCTATGACTACAGGAACTTCCTTACACAGTCAAGTATGCCTGACGGCAAACTGAACGGAGCCATCAAGGACTTTTTAGCTAAAAATCCAATCAACAAGATAGTATTCAGGCCTGACAGCGGAGAGCCTGTCTCAACAACCCTTGACTGCTTCAACATTCTGGAAAAGGGATTCAACACTGTAAAAACAGGTGAAGGGTATAAGGTGTTCAAGGACAACATCGTGTTCTCTGGGGAGACGGACTTGACTATCACAAGATTCGTGACATTCTTTTCTCCCTTAAAACCAACGGATGGGCAGCTGAAAACATAGTCTTTGGTATGGGCGGCGGACTTCACACTTCCACAACACGTGACACACAAAGAAATGCATTCAAGTGTTCAGCTCAAGAAAGGAACGGCCAATGGGTGGACATTTTCAAGAACCCGTTGGACACCAGCAAAAAGTCAAAGACTGGAAGATTCAAACTGGTCAGCAATGGAAATGTTTTCAGGACAGTGCCTATTGACGCTTGTGGTGACGACTACCTAAGGGAAGTCTTTAGAAACGGAGAGCTTCTAATTGAAGATACCTTTGAAGACATCAGAAAAAGAACAGAAAGCTATGTTAGTTATTAAGTAGAAAAAATATTCATTTTTCTACTTTTTTAATTAATAAATGGTTGAAAAAATCGTTCGTATGTGAAACTATTTTCACATAGCTATTTGGTTTATTGTTCATTTTATTTATATATTTTCACAACTTATTTTATTTTTATATTCTTATTTCAATTAATTTCTATACAGTTTATATTGATTCTATTTTTTCAATTGTTCCTATAGTACATTTAGTTAGCTTTATAAATAAAAATGCTTCATTATTAAAATGGTGATAGATATGAATAGCATTAAAGAGAGCAATATTGGAAATCTATTGAATCAACTGGAATTTGACGATTCTGAGGAATTGGTAAATGAGCTTAATAATGAAATCTTTGAAAACGAACTTTACATCATTTTGACAGACAACGGTGAACTTATGGTTCTGATTTCTCAGGAAAATGAAGGCGATTTCTTCGTACCTGTTTTCAGTGATTATAAGTCCTTATGCGCAGGTATGGATTCAATCGGTGATGATTCCTTGGATGCGGATATCGCAACCGGCAGGGACATAATGTCAATCTATTTTGATGACTGTGACTTTTCAGGCCTTATTGTCAATCCCAGCGATGACCACTATGTCTTTGAATGCGGGGATTTGGAAGCCATAAATTAAACACAACATTTATATACTCTTCATGTTATAGTATAACTTGTGTATAACTTATATGTAAGGACGTGAAAAATATGATATGCCCAAAATGCGAAACAGAATTCTATGGAGACAATGCCCACTTCTGCACAGAATGCGGAACCCATCTGATAAGAAACAGATCAATAGATGAACTTTCAATATTTAAGGAATCAAATATAAAACTGCATGGAAACAGGGAAAGAAAAGACCTTTCAAACAGCGACAAATCAAAAATAGACATATTGATAGAGCAGAACACAAGAATAATAGAGCTATTGGAGAATCTTAACAGATCCTGCTAATAATCGCTTTCAATGCTCTTTATCATATTGTACAATGTTCTGTTAACGTCAACGTTGATACCGTATTTATCCCCAATGGCTATTACCTTTCCTGTCAGGTTATCGATTTCAGTCTTGTTTTTCTTGGATATGTCCTGATAGGTTGAGGAATAATGGTTGTAGGTATCGGGAACAAGCTTGGAATAGAAAACCTTCTCGTATTCCTCAGGACTTTTCCACAATGTCTCATAGCCGGCGGCATCAATAACATCAAATATTTCAGCTATTACTCTGTTCATGATGCTTTTGGAATACTCGTTTTCAGTAAGCTTGCCGTAGTTAACTCCCAGAATAGCTCCCAATGGGTTCAATGCACAGTTGTAAAGCATCTTCGCCCAGAGATACTTGTCCAGATCGTAGGATATTTCACATTTTATTCCTGAATCGGTAATTGCCTGTGCTATGTTTTCAAGTTCCCCGGGGTCCTCTCCCTGAAGGGATCCCAAAAGTATAGGTTCGGTATAGACTGTGACCTCGCTGACGTTACGTTCAGGTCTTGAAAATCCTGTAATGACACGGGCGCAGAACACCTTTTCCTTTGGGAAATATTTCAGGTAGTACTCGTCGTTTCCAAAACCGTTCTGGAAGATAACTATCCTGTAGTCATCCTTCAATATTCTTGCATTTTCATGCAATTTAAGACTAATGTCCTCATTGGCTATTGTCTTGCTTGCAACGAAAATGTAATCAAATTGATTGTCCGGAATATCCTCGTATTTTGTATAGACTTCATACATATCAGGAGCAAATTCCAGTTGCTTGAACAATCCTATTCTTGAAATTCCATTTTCCATAGCCTTTGCAGTCCTTTCGCTGGCATAGAATGATACGTCATATCCTGAATCAAGCATGGAGCATCCCAATCCTATTCCAATGGCTCCGGAACCGTCTATCAATATATTCATCTTGCTGAACCTTCCTTATTTTTCTTGTTATTTTATTTTTATTGATCTTGTATCTCTTATAGTTTTTTCAATTGGAAACATTTATATAAGGTGAATTCTAAATTTAGGTATACCTAAAAATTATTTAGGTAAACCTAAAAAAGAGTGAAGAAAATGAAAGAACATTTGCATGAATTGTATGAACACAAAGAACTTCTGATATTTGCCGGAGGAATAGCCACGGCAATAATCGGAAAACAGCTATTGAAATCAGAAACCGTTAAGAAAACCGGAACCAGAGCAATGGCAAAGGTTTTGGAAACAAAAAAAGAAGCTGAAGAACGCTTCCAAAACATGAAAGACGATGCCGAAGACATGGTTGAAGACGCAGAAAGACTGAAAAAAGAAGAAATCTATGTAAACGAAGTTGAAATCGACGGATAAGAAGGTACTACAATGAAGTATCAGATTGTGTATGATAATGGAACCCGATTAAGGGTAAGGTCTGGAAGAAACGCATTTACAAAAACCGAAGGCTACGGTATTTCATCATTGCTTTTAGAATATGACTTCATAAACGAGGCAGTGACCTCCCATAGAAATGGCAGTATTCTAATACATTATCACCATCCAAAAGACAAAAGCAAAATACTTCAAATTTTGAATAACATATCCATAAATGATTTAAAAGATGAAAAACCAAATTCAAAACAACAGTTAAAAGACCTGTCAAACCAATTCCTATTGAAACTCTCCAAAAAGATTTTTAGAAGAGCTATAATGCAGATTTTTCTACCAGTTCCCATAAAAAATGCAATAACTCTATACAAATCCATAGGATTTATAATGAAAGGTATTGACAGCCTGACCAGCTTCGCAGTTGACGTTGATCTTCTTGACGCATCGGCGGTATCTGGTTCACTTTTAAAAAAGGAATATAGTTCAGCTAGCTCAATGATGTTTTTATTGTCAATTTCAGACCTTCTCGAAGAGTATACAATTCAAAAAACAAAGGATACTCTTAAAAATAGCTTATCACTAAACATATCCACAGTATGGTTGGTTACAGATGAAGGTAATGAAATATCATGCCCAATTGAAGATATCCGAAAAGGAGACAATGTAAAAATTTACATGGGCGATATAATTCCCGTTGACGGAAAAGTTGTCTCCGGTGAAGCGATGGTTAATGAATCAACAATGACTGGAGAACCATTGGCGGTTTATAAGAATCAAGGAATGACGGTTCACGCAGGGACTGTAATCGAAGAAGGCAACCTCATAATCCAAGTTTATTCTATTAACAATGAAACTCGTTTAAATAAAATCATCCATCTAATCGAAAATTCCGAAGATTTGAAAGCCGATGCCCAAAGCAAGGCTGAAAAACTGGCCGATTCAATTGTTCCATATAGTTTTTTTACAACCTTTTTAACCTATCTGTTCACCGGAGACACCACAAAAGCCCTCTCGGTACTGATGGTTGACTTTTCATGTGCAATTAAATTAACCACCCCACTATCAATCCTGTCTGCAATGAAAGAAGCCAACGAATATAGGATGATGATAAAGGGAGGAAAATTTTTAGAGAAATATGCAACCGCCGATACTATCGTTTTCGACAAGACAGGAACATTGACCAATGCAACTCCCCAAGTCGTAGACGTAATTTCAATGGGCAGCTACTCCCGTGATGAGATTTTAAAAATTTCCGCCTGCATAGAGGAGCATTTTGCACACAGCATTGCAAAGGCCATCGTAAAGCAGGCAGAAATGGAAAATTTACATCATGAGGAGGAACACAGTGAAGTGGAATACATAGTGGCCCATGGAATTGCAACTACCTATAAGGAAAAACGCGCAGTAATCGGAAGCAAGCACTTCCTTTTTGATGATGAAAACATAAAGTTCACAAGTGAACAGGAGTCCGTTATCCGGGAAAAAATTGAAGACCATTCTATTGTTTACTTGGGAATTGATGGAAAGTTAGAAGGCATAATCTGCATTGATGATCCAGTTCGCGAGGAAGCCGAACACGTAATTTCAGAACTTAAGAATCTAGGTATTGAAAATGTCATAATGCTTACTGGAGATAGTGAAAATGCCGCTAGAAGCACTGCAAAAAGATTGGGAATAACCCAATACAAGTCACAGGTATTGCCTGAGGACAAGGCCAGCATTATTGAAGAATTGCAAGGAGATGGAAAAACAGTAATAATGGTTGGCGACGGCATTAACGATTCGCCAGCATTGGCCGTTGCAGATGTTTCAGTTTCTATGATGCATTCATCGGATATAGCCAGGGAAGTGTCCGATATTTCCCTGCTGTCAGATAATCTTTTTGACTTGATTACATTAAGAAAATTAAGTGCGGGAATGCTTGATAAGATTAACAGCAATTACCGCAGGATTATCGGAATCAACGGAAGCCTGATCGTTCTGGGAATGTTTGGTCTGATGCCTCCGTCAATGTCCTCTTATATCCATAACTTCTCAACCATGGCCTTAAGTGCATTAAGCACAAAATCAGTTTTAAAGGGAGAGGTTGAGGATGAGGACAAGGTAAGCCTGATTGCCGATATAGCTAAAAATGAAATTGCTGAAGCCTGAAAGCAGGAGTTGATTTTCATCAAACTCCTTTTTTTTAATTTTTTCTGCCGCATTCGGAGCAGCTTTTTGTCTGGAAGTGTATTATTCCTCCACAGTCAGGGCATCTCCATCTTTCATGGTCCTGGATGTTTATCTTGTTAATGCCTGTAAACTGAATTCTCTTTGCGCTTTCCTGGGTGTTCAGACCATATCTCTTCTGTGACTTTTTAGAATGTTTTTTTATTAGTGTACATGGAAATTCGGAACATCTTCCGCAGTACTTTACTTTCTTTTTGTCAAGGCAGGCCTTTATCTTGCATTTGAGTGCTGCCTTTGTCTTTCCCCCATCGCCCTTCAGGCATCCTACACAGGGGTTCTGGAATTTCTCACAGCTTATACAGTTGATTCCACATGGTGCAAAAAGCTCAACGTCAATCTCTTCAGGCATTTTCATATATTACTGTTGGTTCTAATGTTTCATAAACTTTTTTAATAATGAGGTTTAAACTAATATCATATGCTTGTTTGCCCTTAAAATCATTTTAAATGGTTTTTTGGTTTGACAATACTATTTTTTCCATTTATATATTATAAATGTTATTTGTAACCTCACGAACAAATCTCGCGGTGTAGATCTAAAGAACAATCCAGAAAGGGGATATTAGTTTTCAAACGCTCTCGAATATCGTTTATATAGCTATTAAATTAACCTATAAGTAAAGATATTAAGTTTCAATGTGATATTTATGGAAATTAATTTTAGCTACACCAACGAAATTGTGAAAAATCTTCTGGAAATAGAGAAAAACAGGCAGATAATAAACAAAGCCGACTTGAAAACAGAAGACCAGCAATATCTAAAGGATAAAGCCATAATTAATTCAGCATATTTCGGATGCAAACTTGAAGATGAAAACCTGAACCACAAGGATTTCAAAAGCAAAAAGGAAGTTAAGAACTACATAAACCTACTGAACAGCTTCAAAAACCATGATGAGCTGTATCCAAACCTCCTTATTATTTTCAACAACCAGCTAACAAACGGAATCTTTGACGAGGAATTCACATTTGAAGCTGACATGGCAAACATGGAATTTCTTATTGACAACATACTGTACAATAAAGAATATCCAGACGTTATCATTATTGGAATTGCCCAATATGTCCTGAACAGGATGTCTCCATTCAGGCACATGAACGGAAAGACAATAAATGCAATAACCAGCTATCTTCTCAGCTTTAAGGAAATAGACCCAAACCAGTTTTTGGACCTGAACGAGTTCTTCTACATGAACAAGCTGGCTTACATAGACCTGCTGAACTATGACTTGACAGTATGGTTGGAATTCTTCACGGAAATATTGTCCAAAAGCATGGAACATCTGAAAAAAGAAGTAATATCTTTGGAAAGTGATTTTGATTTATCTGAAAAGGAAATTATGATTTTGGATTATTTAGAGGAAAACGAATGTATACAAAACAGACACGTTCAGGAAATACTCAATATTTCTTCAAAAACAGCCCATTCCTATTTAGATAAGCTATTGGAAAAGAATCTTATAGAAAGGGAGGGTAAGGGTCGAAGTATACATTACAAACTGAAAGCAGTGGTTTAAATGTATGACTACGATGAAGTATATGAAAAAATTATAAAAAACACAGAATCAGTCAATCTGTCAGCCGAAGAATCAATAAAAATAATAGACAAGATCTACAACGACCTGGAAATAGGCATTCTAAAACCAAGAAACATAAACAAAAGATGCCTTAAATTGATTTGCAACAGCCTTTCACGTCAGACAAACCAAAAGGAAGAGTTGAACATTGAGCAATACAAGATCAATTCATTTATCGAAAACGTTTTGCCAAAGCTCAAAATAACTGACGAGGAAATCAAAGGTCTTGAGAAGAAACTCCTCAGCTTGGATGAAATAAACAGCCAAACACTTGATTTTGCCTTAAAGAAATATCTGGATGAAATCGGAAACGATTCACTTAAAATGATTAGAAATCAGGATTTCAGAAAGTTTGACCAGGCCATAGTAACATTGGAAGACCCGGATTTTGCTCAAAAATATGGCATATATGATAGGGAAATTCTACTGTATAGTTTCATAGACCATGAGGAAGGCATACTTTTTGAGCTGTTGAGCGATGAAAACCATGAAAATCCCATCCTTACAAAAAGGGATTTGGATGATGAAATAATAAAGCACATCGACAGGGAATGCCTGGAAGATGATGAATATGCAGAAATCAGGAATTTGCGTTTTCTGGATAAGTTCAGGGACCAAAACAACCCGGATATTGTCACTGTAAAGTTCATCAAATCCGGAAAGTCGGAGCATCTTAAGGTAAGACTTGAATCTATTGTAGGTTCAAAAATCATAGGGACTCTTGTGGAAAACGCTGAAAAAATAGATGGATTATCTGTAGGCATCGAGGTTGTTGTGTCATACTGCTATGATTTTACAGATGAAATACATGTCTACTCAAATTGTGATTTAGGACAGCTGGCTTGGAAAATAAGGGAAATTTCAACTGATTTCAATAATCCTTCAAAAGATGTTATTGTAGAAAAATTGTCAGTATACAAGGACAATCTTGAGTTTGATTTTATTGTAGACACGTTCCACAGTATAATTTTCGACCATTTCAGGGACCTTAATGAATTTTATAATGAAATTGATAAGGAGGTCATTGAATGTATCTAGAGCTTTTGGAAGGTTTAAACAGAAATTGGGGAAGATTATGCACGTTGGAGGAGCTGAATGTAGCTACTCTTGAAGATTATCATGACTTTTCGGTTTATGTTCATCAGATGGTTGGTATAATAAATCGTGTCTCGGACTACGGCGAGGCTCAGGAGCTTTTTGAGGATACAAGATATTCGATTCTCACAAAACTCAGGGAAAAGTAGAAACTATTTTTTTTTAAATCACCAAATTATTGCCTTTCTTTAGAAAAATTGTCTTTAAATTTTTAGCTGTATGGTGCGGTAATTATGAAATAGATATATTGGGCAAGGACATAGGCCACTATGGCTATTGCAATCGCTATCTGAACCAATAACAGAATTCCAAGATCAACGTTCACAAGATTATTTACCTGTTTTGTTGCTGTTGCACTTATTACGAATGGGAATGTAAATGCAGCAAATGTTGGAAAGAACGGCAATCGTATATATTCCATTGCCTTAATCAGTCCGAATATATAGAATACTATGCTTAAAATGTACAATGCTATGATAAAATCCATACTTTTAGTTAAAGTTGTTTGAATAAATGCACATAGAATTAAGCTAAATGGTGCTGCGTAGATGCAGACAAGTGGCTTGAATGTATGGTCCTCAATGGGAACCTTGAAGTACCTGTATGAAACCAGAACCAACAGCACAACCATTGAAACAAAGCTGAAAATGAATATTCCGTCAACCAGCACATCAAGATTGAATCCGGCACCTGTAATCGCCCCCATACCAATTCCGATAAAAACCACAAAGTAGTTTGTATAGACTAGCTCCATTTCAAAGTTCAGTATGTGCTCCTTTGTGAAATATGCGATTAGAACAACATGAACCAGAAACGCCAGAAACCAGACCGCAAGTCCCAGCTCAAATGAAAAGTCCTTTAAAAACACAGCAAGCATCATCACGGCCATCGGAAGGGTGCCTGAAGTTCCAAGAATTATCGGGCTTTCAAGATCCTTCAACGTTTCCTTTCTAAATAGGAAAACTTTCAAAAACAGCATCGCAATCAAAAGCAATCCGACAGATGTAAAAATCCCAAAGCCCAATGGTGTAATGTCCTTAAAGAACATTCCAAGTCCGAAAAACGACAATATGATTCCACAGATAGGCAAAGGAATCAGTTTTGCTCTAGCCAAATTCATACTTCTATCTTTGTCTGTAGCAACATTTAAATACTTTATATGTTAATTTAAATTTGAGGTAATAAATATGTGCACAGCAGCAAATTATAATTCAAAATGCCATTATTTTGGCCGTAACTTTGACTATGAAATATCATATGACGAAGAGATTGCAGTTGTTCCTAGAAACTACGTTTTGAAATTCAATCATATGGATGATTTGGAAACCCATAATGCAATTACAGGCATTGCAGCTGGAGTATTGAAACAATATCCATTGTTCTACGATGCAGTAAACGAAAAAGGTTTAGGAATGGCTGGGTTGAACTTTGAAAACTATGCAGTATACAACGACGAAATCATTGACGGCAAAACCAACCTTGCACAGTTTGAGTTCATACCATATGTTTTAGGAAGCTGTGATACCTTGGCTGAAGCTAAAAAGCTCATGGAGGAAGTCAACATCACCAACGAAAGCATCAACCCAAAATTGCCTGCTTCAGCAATGCACTGGATGCTTGCAGATAAGACAGGAAAAGCAATCGTTGTGGAAGCAACCGAAAACGGCGTTGAAGTATTCGATAACGATGTAGGTATCCTAACAAACGCTCCAGGATTTGAATTGCAAACATTCAACCTTAACAACTACTTGAAAATCTCAAACAAACAGCCAGAAAACATTTTCGACAAGGACTTCAAAAGTTTCCTCTACAGCAGAGGAATGGGTGGTTTAGGATTGCCTGGAGATTACTCTTCAATGTCCAGATTCGTAAAAGGAGTGTTTGTACGTAGCAATTCAGTCGCTAAAGACGATGAGGTAAGTGCTGTAAACCAGTTCTACCATATTCTAGGTTCCGTAGAGCAGCCAAAAGGATGCACATTCATTCGCGACCCTGAACTGTACGAATATACAATATACAGTTCCTGCATGAATCTTGACAAATGCATCTATTATTACAAAACCTATGAAAATTTTAGTATCAATAAAATGGAGCTCTTAAAACAAGATTTGGATGGTTCCGAATTGGTATTTGAAAAATTAAAAACAGAAGAGTTATAATATTAATTTGATCATCCTATAATTCATATAGGATGATTTTTATTGTTTAATGAAATTTCTTAATTGGCATTTGCCATGTTATACTTGTTTTTATGGCCTTAAATAGATTTTCTTTGATTTTAAGGCATTTTTTCCTAATGGAAGCAATATTGTGCTTTCAGGGCTATTGATCAAACTAATAATTTCGATTTTGAAAATTGTTTTGATATGGAAATATTTACTTGCTTTTAAAGTATTGTTTTTGTTTGAAAGTGGCAAAAATGTTTTTATATGTTTTTTAACAAATCCATATTTGTGTACTTGCGAAATCATTTAATATGAAGTTGCATATAGTATTCCTTACTTGTAGCGCTGCAGATTTTTATTCGATATGGATGGTGAATGCGAGTGTTTATATGCAATCATAAAAATGAGGCCTTTTCAAAGAGGAGAGTTATATTATGAAATCTTATTTTAATTTTAATCAGTTCTTCTTTTTGGGAGAGCTTATGTTGGATGCTGGAGATTTGAAGTTGATAAAATAAGTGTCCAGTGCATTTATAGGACTGTCATTAACAGGGTTTATTATGCCTGCTTCAATCATGCTAAAGAGTGGCTGGATGTAAAATACTGCATTAAAACAAGGGTTTTTGACATTGATTCAAGAAGGATGATGAACAAGAGCAATAAGAGCGAGCATAGAATAGTTTATGAAGGATTATGGGACGTTGCAAAGATGGTTCCTCCAACTCAAAGAGAAGTTTTTCAGGATATGTCGGCTTATTTAAAGAACATGTTTGCAATGAGAAAGGATGCCGACTATAATTTATACGGCAACATAACTTACAATGACGTCGATGAAATCATAGGTCAAGGAATGGAAATATTTGAAAATTTAAAATTCAGGGAGGAAATATAATGGTGGAAACTAGAAGGCTGGAGAATCCATTGGAGGATTACACAAAATTTAATCAGTTCAATGTTGAAAGTCTGCTTGATGAGTGGAAAATTTACATAAAAGAAGGTGTTGATCAACTGAAAAACTTTTTAGAAGGAATAATTCACGAATTTGGGGGACTGCATGTGGAATATGAGCCTTTCTGGGATGGCGCATATCTTCCATGGTTTATTATAAAAATTCCAGATTTTGACTATTGTCTTAGAAAATCCTTAAGGCATGACATATATTGTAGAATGGAGGATTTTGCAAAAGAGAATAATATTCTGCCTTCATTTTACATGGCCAATTTCTGCTTAAGGCATTTTTAAATCCATCAATTATTTCTATATTCATTTTTTTGGGAAAATCAGACATAATTCCATTTTTGGATTTAATAAAACGTTTTTTCCCAAGATTTTACTTTTTTTTACAATATAGTGAAAGTTTTATAGTGAATTGCCAAAAAATTTCCATCTAATTTATGAATGATTTATCTTGTTTCTTGTTTTATGAGTTTGTAAAATTTTGTCATGTTTCCTTATTCCATATTTTTCTTCCAGTTACTGATAGAATTAATTTGTTATAAAAATTTGGTAAGGAACTATAATTTAAAAAAGTTTGAAATAATTTGATGATGGTTGTATGGAACAGGATTAATGTATACAACATCCTATTAGTATTAAAATAGATTTGAATAAAAATGCGCCTTATAATTAATTTTTACTCCTTCAGAGAGGTGGTCAAAATTATTTTTTGAATATTTCAAGTATTACAAAAATACCAAATAAGTTAATCAGAATGTTTTATTTGAAATTTTTTCATGAAAAAGTAAATACGTTTTTAATGAAATTTATAATTTTGTCCAAGCCTCCACATAAGAAAAAAATTGTCCAACATTTGAAGTGTTGGAAAACTTACTAATTATATTGTTTTTTTTTTAATTCAGAAAAGTCTGGATTCAGTTAAAACAGCATATTTGATGATTATATCAAAATTAACATTATCGATTAACATTTTGGTGCTATTTCATTATTCTTCTTTTATATTTTCCTTGTTTGAATATGTGCTTTAGGCATTTTTGATATTGCGAATTTCCCAATAATTTTGGATATAAAAGTGTTATATGGTTTTTTTCAGTTCGGAAAGTCTGGATTCACTCAAGCCAGTGCATTCGATGATGTCATCAAGATCAAAATCTTTAATCAACATATTTTTGGCTATTTCTTCACTCTTCTTTACTTCTCCTTTTTCTTCCCCTTTTTCATATCCTTCTTTATATCCTTCTTCTTTGAATATTTGGTTTACGCGTTTTGTTATTGTTAGTTCCATTCCAAATCTCCCAATCACTTTAGATTCTAAAAAAATATCATATTGTCTTCTTCAGTTCGGAAAGTCTGGATTCACTCAAGCCAGTGCATTCGATGATGTCATCAA
>NZ_JAUNXR010000006.1 GCF_030539665.1 Methanobrevibacter sp. | reverse complement strand
GAAATAAACCTTGATTTCAATGCTCAAAACAAAATTATAAAGATAATAAAAAATATATATTTTGTTATGAATTTGAGTGAAGTTGAAAACAACATTAATAAAATTTTTAATAACAGTGGAGAGGATAGAAAAATTGTTGTGTGGTATGATGATGACGGTGATTTTGAGGATGATATAACCAGTATTAATCTTGAAAATGCCGAATTGCATTTACTTACTAATGACAACTCAATTTTTACCAAATTTTTCATTGAACATGAAAATCCTAATCGGAATTTTTTAGTTTACGCTCCTTTTCCAAGGCCTTCTGATGAGAATAACTATATTGCGGACATGGTTCATTATGCAAGTAGCTTTTCAGCTGACCCTATCGAAGAGATATGCAAGGAATTAGGCATCCCATTTGATTTGAAGCCTGTTGTTTCAAAATTTAAGAAATTCTTCAACGCTAAATCCAGAAGAGAAAAGTTCAATAATCTAAACATTGAAAACTTCACCGAAAATAATATTATTAAAGGAATTTTAGCAAGTTTAACTTCACAAAAAACATTAGAATTGGATAATATCCTTCTTGAAATTTTAATCAATGAAAACATTAAGGAGTATATCAACGAGTTTAATAAATATGAAATTTTAGATGAATTCTGGAATTTGATGGCTATAAATTATGGATTTAAGATGGACAATCCTAGTTTGATTAATTTATCAATATTTTTACTTTTAAATTATACTGAAGATTCATTTAACGGCAAAATCCCTAAATTATGGAATGAATATGTGATTGAAAACAATAATAATGCTTCCGTATTTGTCGAGAAATTCATTTCAAACAGCAATTATTATGATAGGTATTCTGAGATTTCAGAAGGTGTTGCAAATAAGATCAACTTAAAAAATTCAATAAAAAATCATTTGGTTGACTCATATGTAGAATGTGACACTTTCCGCTTATTTGATGAGAAAATAATCAATTATTATATTAATCTATTGTATGACACTCATGATTCATTTGACTATTCCATTTTAGAAGAAAGGGCAAGAAAACATTTCTATAATGAATTTAAAAATCATTATTCTATTATTTATTGGGCTAATTCATTTTTAGGCCTTATCAATGAGTTTAAGAAAGATTTCATTTATGACAATATAGATGATATCATAAAGGGCTTTACTGATAAATGGGCCTTCATTGATAAATCCTATCGTAAATTCTATTATTTCTATGATAAAATAACCAATATTGATGATTTCGAGAATTTAAACAATTTAACTCAATTGATTGAAAATATCTATATTGAATTTTTAGATAAAATCAATCCTGCATTTACAAGTGAATTGGCTAAACTAGATTCCTTGTCTGATTTAAAAATCAAGAAGCAATGGAAATTCAGCAATATTCTTCATAACATCAATCAAAAGACAGCAGTAATTATTTCCGATGCATTCAGGTATGGGTGTGCAGTAGAACTTGTTGATGAATTAAACAAGGATCCAACAAGAACAACATCTATACAGCCGATGATTTCAACAATTCCATCATACACATCATTGGGGATGTCAGCATTGCTTCCTCACAGGGAATTGAAGTATGAGGGTTCTAAAATACTGGTTGATGGGAACGAGGCTAGAAGTCTGGAGCAGAGAAACAGACAACTGAAATCCTATTACAAAAACGCAATAGCTTGCAAATACGATGATATTAAATCTTTGACTTCAAAGGAAATGAAGGAAATATTGAATGGGTATGAACTTATTTATCTTTATCATGACCAAATTGATGCTCGCGGCGATCACTCCGCAACTGAAAACGAGGTTTTCAATGCTGCTCAGGAAGCAATCGATGAAATCATTAATATGATTAAAAAACTAAGAAACAGCATAAACATTTCAAAATTTTATATTACTGCCGACCATGGATTTATTTACAAAAAGAATAAATTGGAAGAGTATGATAAGGTTAATTTGGACAACATTCCAACCATCATTAAAAATAGAAGGTTTATTTTAACCGATGAACCAACGGATATTGATGGAACAATCTGTTTAAGTTTGGATTACATCAACAATCCCAATTTATATGTAACAACTCCTAAGGGTGTTGATCTATTTAAGGCACCAGGTTCAGGACTTAATTATGTTCATGGTGGTGCCAGTCTTGAGGAATGCATAATTCCCCTAGTTGAAGTAAAAGCTAAAAAAGGTGCAAAACATCAAAATACAGTTAATCTGAAACTTATTTCCAACAGAAATAAAATAACAAACTATGATACGATGCTGACATTCTATCAGGATGAAAACGTTTCCAATAAGGTTTTACCGTTAGATGCAGATATTTACTTTGTAGATGAGGACAATAATGTAATATCAAATATAGTTCCTATTGTGGCTGATGTTAACAGTGAATATGCAGAGGATAGAGAATTTAAAGAAAGATTCAGATTGCAGAAAACTAAATATTCAAAGGATAATAAATATTATCTGGTAATAAAAGATGCGAAGGATGGAGTTATTCTTGATAGGATTGAATTTGAAATTGACATTGCTTTCCAGGTTGATTCATTTTTCTAAAAAGAGGGTGTAAATAATGGAAAATCAAGAAATGCAGGTTTTAGAAGAAAATGAAGATAATGTAAATTTAGATGAAAAACTTAAACATTATTTTGATGGAAGAATCGTTAGAAAGGATTTGACACAGCAGATTAAGGAAGGAGCTAACGTTCCGGTCTATGTTTTGGAGTATTTATTGGGTCAGTATTGTTCCTCAGATGATGAATTGATTGAAGAGGGCGTTAATAACGTTAAAAACATTTTGGCCAATAATTTTGTAAGGCCTGATGAATCACAATTAATTCTTTCCAAATTGAGGGATAGGGGTTCTTATTCAATCATTGACAAGGTTCAGGTACATTTGGATATACGCTTTGACCAGTTTTACGCATCATTCTCTAATTTAGGAGTTGATAAAATTCCAATAGCTGATGAATATGCTGAAAAATACGAAAGGCTATTGGGTGGGAATATTTGGTGTATGATTGAATTTGAATATGAGCATGATGATGCTAATAAAAGTTCACTTCCTCTTAAAATTCTTCGATTGACTCCTATTCAAATGCCTTATTTGGATTTGGATGAAATCCTTACTGCCAGACGCAACTTTACCAAAAACGAATGGATTGATGTTATTTTAAGAAGTACTGGTATGGAGCCTGACATGTTGGATGAACGTGTTAAGTGGCTGATGCTTGCTCGTCTGATTCCATTGGTTGAAAATAACTATAATTTATGTGAATTGGGACCTCGTGGGACTGGTAAATCTCATATCTATAAGGAAATTTCACCAAACAGTCTTTTGGTTTCAGGTGGTCAAACTACTGTGGCCAATCTGTTCTACAACATGAGAACCAAGGAGATAGGTTTGGTTGGAATGTGGGATTGTGTTGCTTTTGATGAGGTAGCTGGAATAAAATTCAAGGATAACGATGGAATCGCAATCATGAAGGATTATATGGCTTCAGGTTCATTTTCAAGAGGAAGGGATGAAAAGCACGCACAGGCCTCTATGGTTTTTGTAGGAAATATCAACCAAAGTGTTGATTTTCTGCTTAAGACATCTAATCTATTTGCACCATTCCCTCCAGAAATGGGTAATGACTCAGCATTTTTCGATAGGATGCATTCATATATTCCAGGATGGGAAATACCAAAGTATAGACCAGAATTCTTCACAAAAAACTTCGGATTGATTACTGACTATCTTGCAGAATTCTTCAGGGAAATGCGAAAAAGGAATTATTCCAATGCTTTTGATGAATATTTTACTTTAGGAAATAATTTCAATCAAAGGGATACAATTGCTGTTCGTAAAACTGTTTCTGGTTTGATTAAGATTCTTTATCCTCATGGGGAATACAGCAAGGGGGATGTTGAGGAAATTCTCAGATTTGCTATTGAATTAAGAAGAAGGGTTAAGGAACAACTTAAAAAAATTGGGGGCATGGAATTCCATGATGTAAATCTTTCATATATTGATAAGGATACTTCAATGGAGGAATTTGTAACAGTTCCAGAGCAAGGTGGGGGCAAATTAATCCCTGAGGGTTTAATAAATCCTGGATATGTTTATACAATTAATAGGTCTCCTTCTGGAAATATTGGTGTTTATAAATTGGAAGCCAAGATGATGAATGGAAGTGGTAAGTTTACTGCAACTGGTTTGGGAACTAAAAAGGATCCAAAGGAATCTGTTAACAATGCATTCAATTATCTTAAGGCTAACGCTCAAGGAATAAGTGGCAGTATTAACACAAAATTCCATGATTATCTGATGCAGGTTCATGATTTAAACGGAATTGGAATGACTAATCATTTGTCTTTAGCTACATTTATTGCATTGTGCTCTGTTGCATTAAATAAGCCTATTACACCAAGTACTGTCATATTGGGAGATATGAGTTTAGGGGGAGTTATTAATAGGATTGAAAATCTTTCTGACCTGATGCAGATAAGTGTTGATAGTGGGGCTACAAAGGTTCTGATTCCGATGTCATCTAGTGTTGACTTGTCAACTGTTCCTCCTGAGGTTCTAAGCAAGCTGGATATCATATTTTATGAGACTCCTGAAAAGGCGGTTATGAAGGCTTTGGGATTGGCTTGATCCCTTAATTTTATTTTATTTTCCAATCCATTAAACAACTATTTCTATCTTTAACCATTAAAATTATCAAAGATTATTTTAATCTAATCAATCTTTTAACCGAATTCATTTTCAAAAGATTAAGTAAGCTACATCTAAAAACAAACAAAAACCAACATATTGTCATGAACAACAGAAAGCTTATTCTAATTGCGGTGGAAATTGTTGTTGTTGCATGTGCCGTTGCGGCCTAAATCATTGCAATCAACAGCAACAGTCATGAACCTGTCCAAAACGTTACAGTCGAAAACATATCTGAAATCAGGAATGTTACCGAAGAAGTGGTATCAGAGCACCCTGCCCAGAAGACCTCCAGTCATTATGTCTGGTGTGAGCAGTCACAGCGCTATGAGGAGGTTGTCGGCAAAGGTGTTGATGAGGAGACTGGAGTTCCCTATACCGTAAGGCCCGACGGCATCAGGATCTATCAGACCACCTATTGAGGTTTAACAAAATTGCTCTCACTTTAAACTAGTGTCCTAACTCAATAATATTAAATTCACTCTAAAAAATTGTTATAGCTTAAAATAACAAGTTTAATAAGCTTTAAGCTATAACTAATCATTATGAACACAGATTACATTATTGAAAATTTAAGATTTGAAATCTTGCGACCTTACCACAATCTTTCAGACTTCAAGTGTGGCAGCAGAAAGCTTAACAGATACCTAAGGAGGCAGGCTCTTGAGGATCAGAAGCTGACCGACAGGGTCACACATCTCGTCATCTGCAACGCCGAGCTCATTGCCTATTTCTCAATCAGGGTCTATTTTGAGGGCATTCCTGAAGAGGACTATGAGGAAATAAGGAAGACACTTCCGGACATTCCCGAGGCCAATGAAATCCCTCTGGCTGAAATCAGCCACTTCGCCATTGACAGGAAGTATGAGTCTCCGGAGCTGGCGGCGGCAATCTTCGACAACATCATATACAACCTCAAGAACATCTTCAAGACCCAGACAAGCTTCAGGGGAGTTTCAATCACCATAGGTGACGACTGCCTTTTTCCCATAGACGACTCCATAGACATGGAGGTGCTGGAAAGGGAGGTGTTGGATGTGATTAGGGAAAAGGAGAAGGAAGGTGAATATTTCTTTGTCAAGGAAATCAAATGACTTCCTTTTATTTTTTAATTTTTGACCCATATGAAAAGGATCAATGTCTTTTTGGAATTGGGAAACAATGCATAAACTTCATTAATAAGTAATATATAATGTATTATTTGTCTAGGCAACTTTTCATGTTTTGGCTAGACAAACATATATTAGGAAAAATGAAATTATGAACTATAAGTTGTATGATTTTTATTTTGATGTTGGCGGCAGATTCTTTGCTAGTCAGTGTAAGGATGGCTTCAATGTTGGGGTAGGGTCATATGATTACGATAAGGCATTTTACCCATTTGTGGGTGAAGGCATTGATACTCCTAATGATTCTTTTTTTATAAATTCTGAATTCATTAATTCATTATTTTCCTAAAATTACCTTTCACACAATCAAAATCACTATTTTTAGAAAGGAATTTCCCGTAAACCAATTTTTAGTTAAATATATAAACAACATTGTACATACTATGTGTAAATAGTTGGAATTATCATGGACACCAAATATTTCATATGCCATAGGCTGCCTGAAAGGAGCTTCTTCTGGAGGGGACATCAGTTTCCTGTCTGCGCCCGATGCACTGGAGTATACTTAAGCATTGTAACAGTACCGCTATTGAGGATGCTGAGACTGGATTTCCAGGCATTGCTGATTTTGGGAATTATCTTAATAGCTCCCATGGCCGTTGACGGAACAACACAGCTTTTCCGATTGAGAGAAAGCAACAACTACCTTAGGCTTTTTACAGGGTTCATTGGTGGAATTGGTGTTCTTTGTTTTTCCGCCTTAACCAAAACAATAATCATGGGAGTCTTATAGAAAATGTATTGTCCTAATTGCGGAGCTGAAAATCTAGACGATGCAAGGTTTTGCAGAAAATGCGGATCCAAGCTTAAAATCGAGAGAAAAACAACCTACAAGACAACAGTGGATGAAACCGTAAACACACAGCAGACCAGTCAGAATTCCAATGACGGTAGCAAGAAGTGGATCTATATTGGGTGCTGCTGCCTGTCCTTAATTATTCTTTGGATTGTTGGAACATTAGGCGTTTAGATTCAATCCTTTTTTTATTCTAACTTTTTTCATTTTATAATACCTGACAAACTATTTTTAAAGAAATTATGTGTTCCTATAAATTACCGAAATCAAAACGGAATTGAAACACGTGGACCAGAAACTGAAAAGATTGAAACTCAACAGCATATTATTTGAGGAAAAGGTTAGATTCCTCAAGGAACAGATTGAAAGCAACAACGTAAATCCTACATTCCATGAATGGGGAGGGGCAAATGTAATAATAACTGCTGATAAGAACAGAAAATCAAGCCACCCTACAGACTATATCATTGTAACACCTCATGCAGAGGAGATCCAATGGCTGATTGAACAGCTAAACACAATCATGTCAAGGATTGGCCCTTACTTCTACAGGGTTATTGGAATGGCTACATATTATTATACTGAAGACAAAGGAAACCAAAAGGATTACCGGCCTTTATTGCTATATCTTTTGGGCATTGCGGAAAAATGGGAGCAATATTCCATCAAGTACCAATGCACTCCAAATAGGGAAAGTGGCATCTTCAAGGACTTCATAGGGGATGCGTTTTCCGGAAGGATAGGCAGGGAAGAGCTTCAGAAATTTGGTATGGGGAGATTATAGGTTTTCCCATTATTTTTTTTAAAAATAATTTAGACACAATATAACAATAATATTTATATACTTCAAAAAATAAAATATATATTAATGGTGTATAAAATGTGTACTAATTTCGGTTTTTTAAAAAATGTCAACGAGGTTCTATACAAGCTGGGAAAAAGCATAGAAAATCAGGTATTTACAGCCCCTTCAGCGGTTCTCTGTGAAGGGACTGCCTTTCTGGACAATCTCCTAATAGATATCTACGACAGGATGGATTTTGACTATGACGATCACGAGAAGGTATCGGAAAAAATAAGATTCCTCTCAGTTACGGGGACAATCGACGATGGGCTTAAATCAGACCTTCTCAATGCCGCCAAGAGAAGAAACTCAATGCACGGAAGGATTCCCGATGCAGAAAACTACCTTAACGGCAACAAGCTTAGGGCAATTCAGATGCACAAGTATCTTTTCAACGCTTCATTCAGATATTATCAGCTCTTCTACAATGAAAAGGCAACAAGACCTACATACATCCATCCGAAAGACATGGCAAAAAAGGAGCTGTCAATAGAGACATGCGCAATCTGCGGAAGGAAGACAAGCAAGGACTCAATATTCTGCAGCCAATGCAACTGGGAGATGGAGCAGTACCACAACCTAAAGACACTCATCAACGACAGGGGCTATGAAGGGTCCTTCAAAAGGGACGACCTAATCAGGCTGGGCTTTGACAAGGGAACAGCAAACCAGCTTCTAAGGGAGCTTCAGGACCAGAACCTGATCCGGGCAATCAGCAGGATTTACAGGTTCAACAAGGACAATATTACAGAATATCATGAAAAGATGAACTCCTACTTCAGAATCGAGGAGATGGTCTATGCCTATTCCAACGGCAGGATCTCATTGGCAGAAATCAGGGAGAGTGAGGAATACACCATGGGTAAAAATGGGGAGGAGCCTTTCGTTGAGTTCTACGGCATAATTTCCAACGATTCCGCCTCACAGTTCCTTGAGCAATACGGCCACAGGGACATCAAAACCATAATCGATTCTGGAATTCTTACGCCGGAGGAGTTCCAGCACCATTTAAATAACACCGAGGCCTTCTCAGATGTAAGGGAAGACATCAAAACCGAATTTCTAAAGCTCAAGAAACTCAGGAAATCAAGGGATACAATCAAAAGCCAACTCTTCATTGATGATTGTATGTATGATGAGCTTGACAATGACAAGAAAATTCAAAATTCCGTTGAGGAAAACAGGAAACAGCAATACCTGAACAACATCAACAGCGGAAGGTCATATGACCATGCGATGAAAGTCAACCATCTAACCTGGGAGGATGTAAATGGCTACTTGGATAAAGACCCCGACTTCAGAAGAAAATACAATGCAGTTGTGGAAAAGAGAAAGGAGAAATTCCTCGTGCTCACAGAAAAATACAATGTTAAAAAGGCATTCAAGGAATCAAGGCTGACCGAAGAGCAGCTAAGGGAAGCATTTGTCAAAAAGGCATATGACGACTTCTACCTAAGGCTCAACCAGATATTGAGGAAAAAGTACCTTCACTGCAGAAGAAAGGGAATGTCAGCACAGGAAGCTGCCGAGGAATCTCATATACCTTTGGAGCTTGTGGAAAACTGGAAAAACAACAGGGAATTCGCCGATTCAATAAACATGATAAGATACGAAATACTCCTGAAGGAGCTTAAGAAAAACGGCAGCCTGGAATCAGCATTGAAAATATCAAACATCAAGGAAAAGGAATTCACAAACACACTGATAGAAGCCTATCGCCAGGAAGAGGAAAGCCAAATCCTTGAATTCTACACCCAAAACATCCTTCCGGATCAGTTCAACAGATTCCTAAAGTCACTTTCCAAAAACAATGAGAAAAAGGCACTCAAAAACACACTTCTTAACCAGAAGCTCCTGAAACATGCACTTTCCCGTAACGAAGAATACCGTGCAAGATACATTGACGTCAAGATATTCAAGTTCATAGAATATTCGACCAAATCAAGAACAAGCAAGGCATTGAAAATGGCAGAGCTTTCAAAAACAGAATATGAGGCAAACAAGGAATTCATAAATGCGGAAAGAAGAAGATATAAGAGAAGAAAAATACTGAATGAAGTAAAGTACAACAACAAGAGCCTGAAGCAAGCTGCAAAAATGGTAAAATTGACATTGGATGATGTATATGGGGAATACAGCAAAGGACAGTACAGTGTTGGCGAAGCAAGGGATTTTGCAGATCAATTGGATCTAGTATACATAGGGCCTGCAGCAGAGTTCATGAAAAGTGAGAAAAGAAGCGACAGGGAATTGATGGCCTTCCTCAAAAGGCACAACGATGACATTCCATACTGGAACAGGCTCCACATCACCAACAAGTTCCCTGCAATCGACATTGCATTATGCGATGCACCTGACGCAATGGCATGCTAAGGGGAAATACAAACTTTCCCTTCTTATTCGAAATAGGAATAGATGTCATACCTTACCAGATTATCCAATTTTAGCTTGAAGTTCACGATTGGCTTTCCATTCATCTCAGTGTCTGTTCCTTCAACGGGAACTGCCTCTCCAAGGTAGTAGAAGTCAAAGCCTTCGCCGTCTGACTTTTTGACGAAGAGGTGAATGCTCAAATCATTCTCGTCATAATTGACAATGGGCTGCAGCTCTGGACTTTCCAGTGTACGTGGGCTTCTGGTCATCCAGTTGAACATTTCCTGGCTTATGAAGTGGTCATTGTAGTCGATGTTGTCTTTGCCTTTCTCGTAGGTGACGAAAATCGGACAGGTTCCGTGCTTGATTTTGTATCCGTACATTGTGCTTGACTCGTCCCTGTCCCAGTTCAGGAGTCTGCAGACGTCGGAACGTGAGTATTTCTCATAGAGCACAAGGTTGGTGTCATGGTATCTGTTGATGTACTTGTCCAGGTATTTCAGTAGGGAATATTCAATCAGGTCATCCATAAACATTCTGAAGTCTTCATCTTCAAGGTCTTCCCTAAAGCTTTCGGAGATTCCCATTCCATCTAAAAGTTCAATGTCATATTTGTTTTTATCTTTTGGATTGAATTCCAGTTTCAGGACATTGATTGCACTTCTTATGGAGTCCAGATCATTTATTATGTGGTAATCCTCTTCCAGGACTCTTTCAAGAATTTCAACATCGATTTCTCCCATGTCCATAATCTCCTTCAATATCAGCAGTTCATGGGGTCTTTTCCCGTTTGCCAGGTTTCTTGATACGAATTCCAGAGTATTCATTTTCCTTTTGCTGAAATTCACTTTAAGGTCCTTCTCATACTTTTCCAGGAACCTGCAGTAGCTTCCAAGGCTCTTGTTTTCGATTATTAGGATCGGGTCTATGTCTCCAAGATGGTAGAACTCAACCAGGGAGGGAATCCTTCCCAGTTTGTATTTCAGGTTTCCGTACTTCTCCCTGATGATTGCTATTGTGGAGAGGTTGGTGTCGTCTATTGACTTGAAGATTTTTTCCTTTGCAATCCTGTCAAAGCTTATCGTTGAGTTTCCTGGAATCACGTTGGTTCCTTCCATTACGTATTTTCTCAGGTTGTCCTTGTTGTGGGTCCTGTCTCCGGAAAGGGCTATCGGTATCATGAAGTTGTTTTTGTAGTTGCCGATGAAGTCCACTACAACAAGGTATTCCTTGCTGTCCATTTTCCTCAGTCCTCTTCCCAGCTGCTGTATGAAGATTATCGGGGACTGGGTTTCCCTTAAAAGAACTATCTGGTTGATTTCGGGAATGTCCACTCCCTCGTTGAATATGTCTATGGTTAGGATGTAGTCAAGGTAGTCCAGCCTTTCGTCGCTGACCAGGCGTTCAATCGCATCTTCCCTTTCTTTCTGGGTGTTCTCGCCGGTGAGACAGATGGTCTTCAGGCCATGTTCGTTCAGCATTGCGGAGAGCTGGCAGGCCTCTTTCTTGTTTGAGCAGAACATCAGTCCCTTGACCCGGCTTCCCGAGTATCCGAAATATCTGCACTTCTCCATAATGTAATTTACTCTCTTGGAGCTTATCAGATTTTGAAACTTGACCTCTACATCATCAACATAAATGTCTGTTACTCCGAAATAATGGAATGGGCATAAGAGATTCTCTTCAAGGGCCTGCTTGAGCCTTATCTCATAGGCAATGTTGTGGTCGAATAGCTCATAAATGTCAAAGCCATCCATACGGTCGGGGGAAGCGCTCATACCAAGATAAAACTTCGGCTTGAAGTAGTCCATTATCTTCTGATAGCTTCTGGCACCTGCCCTGTGGACCTCGTCAATGACGATGTAGTCGAACTCCTCAGGGTCGAATTCCCTGTATACGTATTCCTTAGACATTGTCTGGATGGTTGCAAAGATGAAGTCGCCGTCACAGTCCTTTGAGTTCCCGGAAAGGAGGCACATGGTTCTTTCATTTCCAAAAACGTTCCTGAAGGTATTAAGTGCCTGTATTGCAATCTGCTCCCTGTGAACCAGAAACAGTGCACGCTTTGGATATTTCTCACGAAGGGCAAATGCAGCAGCATAGGTCTTACCGGTACCGGTAGCAGAAATGAGCAATGCCCTTCTGCCACCGCGAGCATAGATGTCTTCCAGGTTTCCGATAAATGCCTTCTGCATGGAATTGGGTTCAAGTGTTTCTCTTCTGTAGCTTGGCCGTGATGTTTCATTTAGGATGATTCTTCTTTTCTGATAAAGGTCACTGTAATCTGCAATGCAATCCTCAAGAGGCACAGACCTGCTCCAAAGATTGTTGAACTCCTCAACTATCTCCTGGCTCAAATCATCATCCTCAAAGGTGGTAAATCCAAGATTCCACTCCTTGTTTACTGTAAGTGCGTTCTGGGTAAGGTTTGAGCTTCCGATAATTATCCTATAATCTCCGTCCTCCCTGAAAAGATACCCTTTGGTGTGAAGTCCAGGATTGTCCTTTCCTACGGTAAACATTCTGACCTCAATGTTTGAAAGGCCGTCCAGCTTCTCAAGTGCCTTTGGCTGTGAAAAGGCCAGATAGTCAGTTGTTAAAATCTTTCCGGGAACTTCTCTTGCCTCCAGCTCCTTCAGCACCTGAAGCAAAGGGGTGATTCCGCTTTCAGTGATGAATGCAACGGAAATGCAGAACTCATCGCACCTGCTCAGATTCTCCTTTATCGGTGAGAGAACCTTTGATCCCTTCTCGGAATCATTGAAAAGAAAGGATGGGCGAAAGGAGTCATAATCATAATCCCCCTCAACATATCTTCTGATTCTGTTCTTGTTTGAATTATATTCAATGCTCATGGAAAACACCTACAGTTCATTTTCAAGGACTTCTAGAATTTCAATGTCTGCAGGAATCCAGTCAAGAGTCTCAAACTCATCCTTTCCAATCCAGCATGCGTCCTTATGTTCAAGAAGTGATATGGGACCTTTAAGCTCACAGAGATAGCAGTCCATGTTCAGATGAAAATCAGGATAGTCATAACTGATGTTTATGAGAAACTTTTCAATTTCAATGGAGGCGTTCAGCTCTTCCATTATTTCCCTTTTAAGAGCTTCTTCAGGTGTTTCGTTTTCCTCTATTTTGCCTCCCGGAAACTCCCATAAATTCTCAAACTCACCATAACCTCTCTTGGTAGCTAAAATCTTTTCACCTTTTCTGATGATTGCTGCAACAACATTTACAGTTTTCATAAAATTTTATATATTTGTTCGATCTTTTAAAATTTTCTAAACAAAAATAGATACATTTATAAGGGATAACAGTTTATATTATTGTTATCGATATAGTAGGAGGTAGAAAAATGGCAGAATCAGTCCATAAAGAGATGTTGAAAACAATGTCTGTTTTAATGACCACTGCTTTTGCATTTGTAGCAGGTGCTGCATGGAATGGAGCTATACAAGCTATTATTGAACAATTCCTTCCAGCTGGAGACGCTGTATGGAGTTTATTAATATACGCAATCATAGTAACTATAATCGCAGTAATTGCAACCTTAATCATTGGAAGACTCATTGCAAAAGCTGGAATTGAAATAGATGAATAGGTGTGGAAAATAGATATTAATTTCAAACACCTTATCTATTTTTTTATATTTTACAAATTAATTTTTTTATATCTTCGCTGAAACTTATTGTCTTGTTCTTATTTTCTTCAATGGCTTCAGGATAGTCCCTGTTGAACCTTATAAGTGTAGCATTTTCATTGCCGTATGTAATCTGCTCAAAGGGAAATCTTATTATTGTTGGGGTGTTGTATCCCACTCCAAGTTCAAGAAGGGCTGTTTTTTCATTATTGATCTTATTCAGGAAATCCCTATAGTTATTGCTCTGAATCTTCCAGCTTTCATCCTCAACAAAATAGCTGTTCTTTCTAATGTTAAGATCCATTTCCTCGCCACAGATAAGACATTTGGGAACCATTGATGAGGGAATCCGGCATTCCCTGCAGCTTTCAACCATTTCAATAATCTGGGCTTCATTGTCATACAGCCTGTCATGGCATCCAACACTGCACTGGAACTTACCATAGTCACCCTGAACTTCAAAGATTCTTTTACTGTCAAATCCACCATAATGGAACTGCTTGTCGACGTTTGTTGTAATGACGAAGTAGTCCTTGTCCCTAACAAGATCAAATAGTTCCTGATAAACTTCGGTTTTTCCAACATTGTATCTGTTTTCATATACATGGCGGGAAAGATAGCCCCATTTCTCCTCTGGAGTTTTAAAGGGATAGAATGTGGCAGAATACATGTCTTTAATATCATATTTCTCTATATAGTCACTGAAAAGTTTTCTGAACCTGTCCCCGCCATAATCAATGCCTGCAGCAGCAGAAAGACCGGCACCCCCTCCGATTAGAACATAGTCGGCGTTTTCAATTGCATCCCTTGCCTTTTCAATCCTATCCATCTAATCACCTAGAAGATTGTTGTAAATCAAAAAATCAGAATCGAGAAATGTGTCAAAAATAACCTTGTCAACATTATGAGGGGTGTTTTTGACTGTTTCAACAGCGATTTCAGCTGCCTTTTTTTGGGGAAAGTTAAAAACACCAGTGGAAATACAGCAAAAAGCAATTGAATCAAGATTGTGCTCATCAGCCAGATTAAGACAACTCCTATAACAGCTGGCCAATTGTTTACATTCCTCTTGTGTAGGCAGTCTGTTTGGGCTGATAGCAGGACCTACGGTATGAATGACATATTTTGAAGGGAGATTGTATGCTTTGGTAATCTTGGCATCACCCACATGCTCATCAAAGCCTTGTCTGATCATTATCTCATTGCACTCTTCTCTAAGCTGAACTCCGGCCTTTGAATGGATGATGTTGTCGATGCAGTTGTGCAACGGATGAAAACATCCCAAAAGCTTGGAATTGGCAGCATTAACAATTGCATCAACATTTAAAGTAGTGATGTCTCCCTGCCACACGTTAAGCCCACTTTTAAAATCAGTATCTGCAACCTGATTTTGGGATTGTAAAAATAGATCCTGGATTTTAAGATAATCATCATCAATAGGTTTTGGAGGCCTGATGTTCATAAGAGCCCTTAACAATCTCTTTTTAGAATTAAAATCATTAGGTATGTAAATGATTTCATCTTTCTCATCAATAAGAACTTTTAAAAGATAATCAAGTTGTTTTTCCATAAAAAATAATTGTGAATCAATTTTTAAATAATTTTTGTATCCAAACGGTAACTGGAAATTATATTAATCAATAGGTCCTAATTCCTCCAATTCTATGTTCATTTCTTTCATTAGTTTTTTTGCTACTGTTTTTTCGTTTATTTTTAATAAATGTTTGATTGTTTCTATTTTTCCTTCTCTTTTCCCTTCTTTTATTCCTTTTTTCATTCCTTCTTTAATTCCTTTTATTTTTCCTTCGTTTATTATTTCTTCTACTATTTTTGTTCCTTCGGGAGTTATCATTTCTATCACTTTTTTATGGGGAGTTTATGTTTTGTTTATTTCTTCTTCTGTTATGTTCATTTCTTTCATTAGTTTTTTTGCTACTGTTTTTTCGTTTATTTTTAATAAATGTTTGATTGTTTCTATTTTTCCTTCTCTTTTCCCTTCTTTTATTCCTTTTTTCATTCCTTCTTTAATTCCTTTTATTTTTCCTTCGTTTATTATTTCTTCTACTATTTTTGTTCCTTCGGGAGTTATCATTTCTATCACTTTCCAAACTTCCTCTTGATCTTCTTTTTTTAGAAGTCTTATGCAATCTTCCTTGTGAAATGCCTTTAATTGCATTCTTGTCTCTTGATTTAAATTCGCATTATTCAAGATATTGCTTATTTCCAATAACATTTTCTTTTTAGATATGCTGTATCTGGTATATGGTGCCCAAATTAGAAAAACAATATCATATCTGTTAAATCTTTTGCCTTTGTCCAGTTTTTCTTTCACTATTTTCAGCTGTTTGTCTCCATCGATATCCTTAAACGAGTATATTAGGGATTCTGAGTAAGGTCCGTTTGTTGACCAGTCTACCCTATAGGCTTCTTCCTCATAGGATTTTGTTACAAACATTATGGGTTTTACAGGCATTTCCCTATCTTCATATATGTTCATGCAATATCTTGCCTGTTTATTCACCGATCTTTTGTTTGGTTTGCTTGATTCGCATTCCATGCTTAATGTTTCATCGTTTATTGATAATGCTGCCACATCACCCCTTCTAAGTTCTCCTCCGGAGTGGTATTCTGTTCGTATGAATTCTTTAATTCTGTCATTCTTTTTCATTATTTCAAACAAACAGTTAAAATCCTCTAAACATTGATATTTAAATCGTTTATCTATATCTTTGTCTATACGTGATTTGATTTCATATTGTGCATTCATTTTTTTCTCCATCATTAGTTTATTTTATTTAAAGAAAAAAAGGAATTCCTCATTTTTATATTCATATTTTATAGAAAAGAATATATAAACTTTGTTTAAGTAAAAATAAGAAATTTACCTGGCTTAATAAAAGTTTAAAGCCATATAAATAAGTTTAATTCAAGTAAATTTTTAAGAATGAAGTAAATATTTCAGAGTGAGTGCAATTTAAAAAATAAGAAAAAAAAGAAAAGGAATTATAAAAGATTAGTCATCTTCTATAATTAGTCTCTTCTGTATAATCCTACAGCAGCGAGAACAACTAATACTAAAGCAACAACTGGAAGACCAGTTTCAAGCATGCTGTTTGCAGTTGCATTGGTACCGGTTACATTAGCTGTAATGTTGGTTGAATTGGTTTCATTGCCAGTAGCGTTTTCACCGGCAGACGGAACATCTGTAGTGTTTTTGTCATCTGCAGTGTCATTGGTATCGTCAGCAGCTTCAGAATCATCATCTGCATTGTCGCCTGCAACGTCGCCGCCATCTACAGCAACATCGTCGCCAGCTTCAGGTGCATCGGTTCCTTCAGCAGGATCGTCTGCACAAACTGCACCAAGAGATACGATAGCTACAAGTAATGCAATTAAAATGTAACTTTTTTTCATGATCTATCTCCTTTTTTTAATTATAGTTTTAAAACTATAATAAATAATATGGTGGTTTAAGTATATAAATTGATAGTATTGTTGTATAAAAAAGGAGATTAAATTATATATTAAAAATTTATTATACAAAAGTTACAAATATAGATAAAGTGATAACAATGGTAAGTTCAGATATAGGTTCAAAAATCAAGTTTACAAAAGTCTCTGACAAAAGTCAATCTGTAGAAATAGACCAGAAATACGTAACATTAAGGGAAGGAACAAACAAGGTAATGGCCTTTCATTACAGAGCTCCAATATTCGAAACAATAGAGTTCGAACGTTTCTTCGATAAAATGCCATCCTCAGAGAAAATAATCGTAAATATAGGTGGAACTGGAGGATTTGGAGCACATTTCAGAGGCCTCGTTGAAGGAAAACAGAAAAACTACTCCCAAAATTTAAACCACCTCATATTGTATCTGGAAGAGTACAAATGCCCTAAAAAGGAAGAAGTCAAACAGATGAAAAAATCATCACACAGATTCGTAAACAAAGTTAAAAAGTGAATATCATGGGAAAGAAAACAAGCTTTCGTGACTTAAAGGACCTGCTTGACTTAAGGGAAGGGGAAATAGACGAACTGAACATGGAACTGGCTGAAAAGGAAGAGAAGATAGCCAAATACTCAAGATACATAACAAAGCTAAAGCATGAAAACGAACTGATGGAAATCAAGCTAAACAATGAAGTCAGCAACGAAAAGGCAAAAATCAAGGAACTGGATGATTTGGCAGAGAAAATCAAAGAAAAGGAAGCAATAATTGACGACAAACAGGAACAGGTAAAATACTTAAGAGAACTTATAAACGACTATAGGGAACAGATAAAGGAAACAACAGAAAACCTGGAACTTCAGTTGAGAAAAATAGCAAAAACATATGACGGCCTGATTGAACAGAAGGACAGAATCATCGAAAAGCAGGATAAGTCAATTGAAGAACTGAACAAAACAATAGAAGAAATAAGAAAAACAAATAAAACCAGCATGATAAATCTGGACCTTCAAAATAAAAAATATCAAAAGATGGTTGATGATTTGCAAAACAAATAGGTGGTTTAAATGCAATATTCAAAGGCTGCCGAAAAAATTTCCAAAAATATTGAAGAAAACAATATTCATTTTGTTAATAGGGAAACAATTGATGATAAGTACTATAAATTTCAGAAAAAATATTCTCCTGATATTTTAAGAAATTTAGATGATGGAGAATTATTGGAATATGTTTTTTTACATGATAACGATTCAGACAATCTTTGCTATGCATTGGAATTTGATAAGGAATATTCGAGATTTGGAAGTGTTTCTGGAGGAAGTTCTTTTAAATACTGTTTATTCAAAAGCAAATACAATAAATGGACTTCCGGAAAATCTCCAAAAAACAAAAGAGAATTATTGGAAAATGAAGCAATAGAATATGGAAGAAAGATTGTTGATGCATTGGTTGATTGTTGTGATACAATTGAAAAATCTTCCTTGAATTCAATAAAGGATTATGATATTCTTGAAAATAAATTGAACAATATTTTAAAGAATGTTGATTTGAAATCAACATATGTGTGGATTCATAAATATTTCCACATGATATTTCCCGATAAGTTCACCACAATTCATTCTGAGGAATGGAAAAATTACGTCTTGAATCAATTTGATATAAGCTCAACACATTCCTATTATTATAATGAAGGTCAATTGATTTCAATTATCAGGAACACATATTTGACATCCTATGAGTTCTATATAGCCTTTGAAAAACAATTCGGCAAGCTTCCAAAGGAAAATCCTACCAATAAGAATCAAATTTGGATCCTATCTCCCGGCGAACAGGCAAAACTATGGGAAGAATTTTTAGAAAATAATGTAATTGCAGTAGGTTGGGGAGCATTAGGAAACCTAAATGCATTTTCATCAAAAGACGAGATACATAAGGAATTAAAGAAAGTCTTTGGAAAGGCTTCCCATTCAGATAAAAATGCAATTTATGAATTTTCAAAAGAAATGAAAATAGGAGACATCGTTATCATAAAGAAGGGAAACAGTAAAATTTTGGGAGTCGGAAAGATTACATCCAATTACAGATACTCCGAAATTTTCGAAGACTATGACAATTATGCTAATTTAAGAAATGTAAAATGGTTAAAGGTCGGAGAATGGGACTCTGAAATAACTCTTCCCATTAAGACATTAACCAACATTACAAACACATATGGACATAAGCTTCTTGAAAAAATAGATCTTCCTAAAGTTTCCGATATCTATACAAAGGAACAGTTTTTAGATGAGGCAATATTTCTAGAGGATTCTTATGATGAACTGGTTGGTTTGCTTCAGCGCAAGAAAAATCTAATACTTCAAGGAGCTCCAGGTGTTGGAAAAACATTCATTGCTAAAAGATTGGCATATTCTCTGATAGGGGATAAAAATGAGGAAAGGGTTGAATTTGTCCAATTCCACCAGAGCTATTCCTATGAAGACTTCATTCAGGGATTCAAGCCAACTAAAGATGGATTTAAACTGGAAAACGGAGTGTTTTATAAGTTCTGTAAAAAGGCATCCAAAGATCCAGACAACGATTATTATTTTATCATCGATGAAATAAACAGGGGAAATATCAGCAAAATCTTCGGTGAACTAATGATGCTAATTGAAGAGGATAAGAGAGGAGAGGACTTTGCCATTAATTTAACCTATGGAAAAGAGAAATTCTATGTTCCTGAAAACGTTTATATAATTGGAATGATGAATACTGCTGACAGAAGCCTTGCAATGATAGATTATGCATTGAGAAGAAGATTTGTCTTCTATACAATCAGCCCGTTATTTGAAAACGACAGTGAAAATGGAGATATCTTAAAAAACGAATTGCTTCATAGGGGATTGTCCAATGTTCTAGCATCAAAGATTATTGAAAAATTCAGTCTTCTGAACGAAAAAATAGCTGATGATGAAGATTTGGGTTCAGGGTTTAAAATTGGCCATAGTTTCTTTTTAGGACATGGCAATTTTGATGAAGAATGGTATAAATCAATTATTAACTTTGAAATAGCTCCAATCATAAAGGAATATTGGTTTGATGACTTGGAAAAGGCAGAAAAAGAAATTGAATTCCTAAATGACATTTGAGAACAATGATTGAATCTGAAATCCCTATTCAAAACATCTATTATATGTTAAGCTATGCATATAAAAGATTAAAGATAAACGAAACTATCTTCAAAGAATCAGTTGACTTTAATAACATTTATGACTTATTATCACGCATTCTGATAAATATAGTGAATACTTTAATAAAAAGGGGATTTTATAAGGATTATATTCAAGTGAATGATGACATTAAAGGCGTAAAGGGAAAGATAAATCTTTCAGATTCAATTAAACGTCAAACATTACTAAACCACTCTCTCAATTGTGAATTTGATGAATTTGCTGAGGATGTGCCATTTAATCAGATCATTAAAGCTACTATTGATTCCCTTTTAAGAATAAGGGACTTAAATAAAAAATATAAAAAGCAATTAAAGAAATTCAGACCTTTTTTCATTAATGTATCCAATATTGAATTAAACAAACAAATTTTCAAGTCATTAAACTGGAATAGGAATAATAAATATTATAATGTTGCAATAACAATATGTGAGCTTATTTTTCTTTACAAACTCCCTAACGACAATATAGATGGAAAGATTGCTTTTAAAGATTTTATTCAGAGCTTTGAAAAGGAATTGGCTAATCTGTTCGAAGAGTTTGTATATAATTTTTATAAAAGGGAGCTAAACGATATTAGGGTTCATAAACCTCATATTAAGTGGAATATTGATGATGAATTCAATAATGTTGGTTTGGAGTATTTGCCCAACATGAGAACAGATATTGTGCTGGAAACGAATGATAGCCAATTAATAATAGATACAAAGTTCTACAAGTCCATTTTTAGTAATTTTCATGAAATCGAGAAAATAAACTCGTCAAACCTTTATCAAATCACCAATTATATATCAAATAGTGATTTTGAAGGTGAAATTCAAGGAATGTTGTTATATGCTTCACTGGGGAAAGATATTGATTATCAATATAGAATAAACAATCATAACATATATATCAAAACTCTCGATTTAAATCAAAATTGGGAAGAAATAGAAAAAAGGTTAAAGGAAATAGCTGGATTACTTAATCAATAACCTTTACTTTGCTGTAATCCAAATCTTCTTTTGTTTTACCTTCTCTTTGAATAGCTGGCACGCCCAAAGCCATTATTCCTACGATGCGGTAGTTTTCTCCAACATCAAGTATTTCACGAACGTTTTCCTCCGCATCTCTGCCTTCAACATCCTTTCTCATGTGTATCTGTATCCAGCAGCTTCCAATGTCTTCGCCAGCCGCCATGAGGTGCATGTAGGTCAATGCGATTGATGAGTCCTCAATCCATGTGTCTGCTTTTTCGGTATCTCCAAGAACAACTATTCCTACATTTGCATTTTTCAGAAACTGTGATCCTGCAGCCTTGCTTTCACTCAATTCATTTAAGATTTCCCTGTTTTTAACTACGTAGAATTCACATGGGTTCCTGTTTCTGCTTGTAGGTGCGAGGAGTGCTGCCTGTATGATTTTATCCAGCTTTTCTTCACTTATATCTTCATCTTCATATTCTCTTATGCTTCTTCTTTTGTACATTGTTTCTAGAGTATTCATTTTTTCACCTTAATCAAGTTCATCTGATGGTATTTTGTAATATGGGTCTTTTAGAATATCAACTTCCACAAATTCACTTACGTCTTTAAGCAGTTCAATGCAGTCTGGACTTAAATGACTCAACAGGACTTTCACTCCATTCTGGTCAAATCTTTTTGTAACATCATTTACTGCTGCCAATGCAGACTGATCCACGAGTCTTGATGCCAGAAAGTTAATCACGACAGTTTCTGCCTTTGTATCATAGTTGAAGGCATCCTTGAATTCTGTTGTTCCTGCAAAGAATAGGGGTCCTCTTATTTCATAGTATTCCGTATTGTTTTTCTCGTCAAAGGAGTATATTATCTGGACTCTTTTTGCAGCTTCCCATGCAAACGCAAGGGCGCTTATGCAGACTCCTATTATTACTGCAATAGCCAGATTATTCATCACTACCGTAATTATTGTCACTATTATCATTACTGCCTGATCCACTCTTGGAACGTTTTTAAGCAGATGGAGGCTGGCCCATTCGAATGTTGTTATTGCCACCATAAACATTACTCCCACGAGAGCGGCTATAGGTATCTTTTCAACCAGAGGTGCTGCAAAGAGTATGATTAGAAATATTACTATTCCTCCAGTTATTCCGCTTATTCTTGTTCTTGCACCGGAGTTCAGGTTTATCATTGTCTGACCTACCATTGCACAGCCTCCCATTCCCTGGAAGAATCCGCATACGAAGTTTGCAATTCCCTGAGCTACACTTTCACGGTTTGCCTTACCTCTGCTGTTTGTCATTTCATCCACTACGTTTACTGTAAGCAATGTCTCGATGAGTCCTACTGCTGCCATGAGTATTGCATATGGTAAAACTATCATAAACGCTTCAAAAGTCAATGGAACTTGAGGTATATGGAAAACAGGAAGTCCACCTGAAATTGATGCAATGTCTCCAAGGGTTTTTGTTGAGATGCCGAAAACAGAGCTGATGATTGAAACTCCCAAAATGGCCATCAATGCAGATGGAACCTTTTTTGAAATCTTGGGAAACAGGTAAACAATCAGCATGCTTAAGACTATAAAGACGATCATTATGGCCAATGGCATTCCACTGATCCATGCTCCTGAAGGTGTTTTAAGCTGTTCGAACTGGGATATGAAAATAAGAATTGCAAGACCGTTCAGAAAACCGTAGACAACAGGTCTTGGAACCAGACGAATGAATTTGGCCAACTTAAAAACGCCGATGAGAATCTCTATTATTCCCATTAAAATTGCAGCCAAAAACAGATATTCTATACCGTACTGAACAACCAGAGCAACGCTGACGACAGCTACACTCCCAGCGGCTCCTGAAATAAGTCCTGGCCTACCGCCAATCAATGCAGTGATAAAGCAGATGATGGCTGCAGTGTATATTCCAGTTAATGGATTTACATGAGCTACAATTGCAAATGCTATGCACTCAGGCATCAAAGCCAATGCCACTGTAAGACCTGAAAGGATCTCCAATTTGATGTTGGCATTTTTAAATTGATCAAAATAAGACATTGTTTATATTATTTATTGACGATTCATATTAAATTTTATTGCTTTGAAAAAATCATGAAATCCTCTATTAGGAATTTGCCAAAAAAGGAAATTTTATAGAAGATTAGTCTCTTCTATATAAACCAACAGCTGCCAAAACTACTAATACTAATGCAACAATAGGAAGACCAGTTTTTTCCAAATGGGTCTCAACCGCCGGTTTTGCAGGTGATTTCATTGGTGGTTCACCAGCTGCAGGAACATCAGTATTGTTGATTGCGTTTGTAGTATTGGTTGTGCTATTATCTTTTACATCAGAAACGGGTTTTTCCAGATGCGTTGCTGTTGACATAAAGGAAATCAAGGTGGTTGTGCTGAGTATTCTCATCTATCAGTACAATGGCTCCACCTACAAGTTCACCATCTAAAACAGCCTTGTAGGCATGGCTTCTTTCATCATTTAATGATTGGTCTATATGTGATTCTGGGAGAATTTCAACGTCGATTTTCCCATAGAAGTCGGTTGCTCCCTTTTGAAAGGCATGCTGAATGTCATTTTTAAACTGTTCAATATCCTCTTTTTCAAGCTCCTTAATTTCTAAACTCATATTGTCACCTTAATTAATAAATATGATTTTGCATATAATATTTACTATGAATTCATGGATTTGTCTTGTTATTGCAGGATTTTTTGAGATGGTTTGGGTATTGGCCCTTAAATTCTCCGACAACTTTAAAAAGATCGAGTATGTTGTTTTGACAATTGTTGCAATGATTTTAAGCTTGCTTTTTCTGTCATTCTCTTTCAAATCCATTCCTACAGGAACCGCATATGCATGCTGGACTGCAATTGGGGCTGTTGGAGTTATTGTAGTGGGCATGTTGTTTCTGGGGGAATCCACTTCTTTTTTAAGAATCCTGTTCATAAGCTTAATTGTTATTGGTATTGTTGGCCTTAAGCTCGTTAGCTGATTCGTTTCTTCTTCTATAAACGAGATATCCTGCAATGGCCATGATTATAAGGACAATCAGAAGATGTTCTACTGTGGTCATATGTCCTGAAATGTCTTTGGAAAGGGTTCCAAATTCCCATCCGATAAATCCAAGTATCAATGCTCTTGTAACTCCTCCAAGAAATGTGGTAATCAGGAATTTTCTTGGATTGTATCTCATTATTCCGCAAAATACGCTTATTACCATATTCGGAATTACGGGGATTACTCGAGTGAGATAGATATATAGATAATCTCTTTTCAAATTGGAAACTCCACTTTCGAATTTTTCTATTTCATCCCAGTTTAGGCCAATATACCTTCCGTATCTGTCAACGAAGGGTTTTCCAATATAATAGCATAATGAATATATTATTGTGGACCCTATTGTTATTCCAAGGCCTACAGGTATTGAAATGTTGAATAATAGCTTTCCTAATGAGTGTAGGTTTATTGGATCTGCCTTTAGCATGAAAAATCCCCCAGTAACTACAATCAATGTTGATGGAACCGGTGCAATTATTGATCCTATCAGTGTGGCTACAAACACTCCTATGGCGCCGTAATGTAGGAAAAACATATTGACAAGTTCTATTAAGTATTCAAGCATATTAATCTCCCTAATCTTTATTAGTCATTTTATTTATAATAGTTAAGTACATTTTACACACGAAATAGAAAATATAAGTATTCGGATAACTATAAATTATTTCATGTTAGCGGACATTAGGGAATTCATGGTAAACAATGAGGATAGAATGGTTGAGCTCCAGGAACTTTTGACATCAATTCCGGCTATCGCTCCTGAAAGTGGAGGTGACGGTGAGTCCGAAAAGGCAAAAGCTCTTCTAGAATGGCTTGAAAATGCAGGTTTTGAAGACATTGAACTGTATGGGGCACCGGACAAGAGGGTGAGTTCTGGGGTAAGGCCAAGCATTGCAGTAACCGTTCCTGGAAAAAGTCAGCAGAACATATGGATAATGGCCCATATGGATGTTGTTCCAGTTGGCGATTTGTCATTATGGGATACCAATCCTTGGAAATGTACTAGAAAGGATGGAAAGCTCTACGGAAGGGGATGTGAGGACAACCAGCAGGGCCTGATATCTGCAGCATTTGCAGCACTGTATTTTGTTGAAAATGAGATAGTTCCAGAATATAACATTAAGCTACTGTTTGTTGCTGATGAGGAAAATGGAAGTCAATACGGCTGCATCTGGCTTGCTGAAAATACAGATCTTTTTAAAAGTGATGATTTGGTGATAATTCCTGATGGTGGTGACAGCAGGGGAGAAACAATTGAAATAGCTGAAAAGAACATATTGTGGCTTAAGTTTGATGTTCATGGAAAACAGGCACATGGATCAAGGCCTGATACTGGAAGCAACGCCTGTCTTGCAGCAAGCGACCTTGTTTTGAGAATTCATCAACTGGAAAACAGGTTCAATAGGACAGATCCATTGTTCAAGCCCGACTACAGCACCTTACAGCCAACAAAACATGATTCAAATGTTGATAGCATTAACATAATTCCAGGGGAGGATACAATCTGCATGGACTGCAGAATAATCCCCGTCTACACAAATAAGGAGGTTTTAAGGGAGGTTGATGGAATTGTTGAGGATATTGAAGATGAGTATGATGTTTCAATAGACTATTCCATTCCACAGCAATCAGAAAGTCCGCAGACACCTGAGGATTCCCCTATAGTTCAAATGTTGTCAGATGCAATCATGAAGTCGCATGGTCAGGAAACTGAGCTTATAGGAATCGGCGGTGGAACTGTGGCGGGGGATTTGAGAAGGCATGGGATTGACTGTGCTGTATGGAGTACATTGGACAGCCTGGCCCATCAGCCAAATGAGTACTGCGTAATTGAAAACATGATAAGGGATGCGATCACATTGGCTGCAATTTTTGAAAATTAATAAAAACAATGTTTTTCAATTGCTCCATATATATCATCAACTTCCAAAAACACCAGAAAAGCTTATTAATGTCGTTGTATATATTTTATGCATAAGGAGTGAATTTCATGTCAAGACACGATAACGTTAAAATATTTGAAGATACAATTAACCAATGTTTCATAAACAGAAAACTCAGAGAGGCAATCGACAATTCAATAGAAAAACAGAAAGTGATAGACTACACATTTAACGATACACCAGCAAGATATGGCAGGCCAGCCAAAACAATAATCTCCAGAAAAAGAACATTCGAGGCAGCTTCAAAATACAAGAACAAACATGTAGGTGTTCTGAACTTTGCATCATACACAAATCCTGGAGGTGGGGTGTTTGGAGGTTCAAGAGCTCAGGAAGAAGCACTTTGCAGATGCAGCACACTATACATCCCACTAAAAAACACGGAAAAGGAATATCATGAAAAACACAGACAGCAAATAAAAGACGGTGAAATAGACGTATTGTATGGTGACGACTGCATTTACACTCCAGACGTTGTCGTATTCAAGTCAGACACCTCAAATCCACAGATGCTGGATGAAAATGAATGGTATAAGGTGGATGTAATCAGCGCGGCGGCACCAAACCTTAGAAAAGACCCAAGCAACAAGTACAATCCAGACAGCGGCAATCATCAAATAGAAATATCCGATTATGGATTGTTCAACATTCAAAAGTCAAGAATCAGACAAATATTCTCAATAGCCAAGGAAACAGGAATAGAAGTGTTGATTGTAGGTGCCTTCGGCTGCGGAGCCTTTAAAAATCCTCCAAAAGTTGTTGCAAACGCATTTAAGGAAGTCATTGAAGAATTCAAAAACGATTTCGAAGTAATAGAAATAGCAATAGCTGGAACCAGGGACACTAGAAATCTGGACACATTTAGAAGAGTATTTAATTAAAAATATTCAACTTCTTTTAAACGAATTTGCAAACTTGACAACCCTCCTGGAACGATAGGAGTCAATAATGTTGTTCAGGTTTTCAATTTCATTTTCATAGTTCTTTATGCCCTGATAATGATCCTTCTTGAATTCAATAAACTCCTTATGGAGATCTGAATAGTTTTTCCTCAAGGCATTATGTTCTTTTTTTAGAGCCATATTCTTGTTATTAAGTTCCGAATAACTGTTGTTGAGGTCCAGATAGCTCTTATTAAGGTTAATGTACCCTTCAAGGTAAGGATTATCAGTAGTTACTTCATTCTTTGGATGTGCATAGATGTAATGATACTTGTCTAAAAAGTCAGCAACCTTACGAAATTCATCATAGTCCTTTTCAGTAAACGGGATGACGCCGGCTTCGTTCAGTTTGGTTAGATATTTGGACAATGCATCCTTTGAAGGAAATGTCTTTTCCATAAAAGTAGTATTGACCCTTTCATACAAATTCAAATCCAGATCATCTACAAATTCAATAGCTTCCTTAGGAATATGCAAATAAAGTTTATTAAGATAATCCAAACATCCATTTTTTATTAAATATAAACTTATGAAATCAGCATTCAATGAACGGCCCCATTTCATCTTATATTTGACATGGGAGAAATCCGGAGAGATATTGAGATTTCTGTTGAATTTTTTATTGACAGTATCTAAAATCAAACCCTTTCTGAAGTATTTTTCGCTTCCTACCGGAGCAAGGGATTCGAATGAATCCTCCACAAGTTCGGGAAAATGGTGGGAAACGACCATTGCAGTTCCAATTTCTGTCAAGGCCTGAGCATATTTGACAGTTTTAATACCATGGTAATTAAATGGAGCCTCATACAGGTTTTCATCTGAATTGGGATTTTTGACATAAAACATATAGTTAGGTTTCATAATGGTTCCAAAGACAGTATATCCTGTATTCAAATAGTCTGAGTACAACAGTGTTCCAATTCCCATAAATTCCTCAGTGTTTCTATTGAATCCCTCTGTAACAAGATTGGTTTTAACCCTGTAAGGATTGAATCTTTTAAAGAATTTTACTTCACGTTCAAAATCACCGCCAAATTCCAGATATACAAGTTCCGTATTCTCAGGCATTAGAGTATAGGTGGCCAGACTGTCAAAGCCTCCGCTGAAATTAAGAGTAAAATTCTCCTTCTCCTTTTTAGGGGCCTCTTCACCTATTTCAACAGTAACTGTAGCTGATGCATATTCCTCAATATTCTTTTTGACGCTTGGTGAAACAGTCAAATCTTCAATAATCATCTTATCATACTTCTCTCCTGCAAGAGTAGCTATGGAATATGCAATGGAATCGTTGGAAGGGATTATATCCTCAGACAGGTCAAAATATATCTCTGATCCGTCTAAATCATCGCCTTCAATTTTAAAATCAATTCTCCCTTCCTTTATTTTAAAATCCTTAAAGATAATTTTCATTATTCTCCCTCAAACAATACTCCTTATTAATATTATTATGTTTAAAGTATAAATTTATTATTAAAAAGTGATTGTATTTAATCATGGATTTTTTATTGGTTGGTTGCAAACTGAAGGTGCTGTTTTAATAGTTGGACCAAAATGGTGCGGAAAAACCACAACTGCTTCAAGACATGCCAATAGTATTTTAGAATTACATAATCCTGATGAGAGGAATGCTTATCTTAGATTAGCTGAGGTTAAACCATCTGCTCTTTTAAATGGAGAAAAACCAAGATTGATTGATGAATGGCAGATTGCTCCAGTCATATGGGATGCTGTTCGAATTAGTGTTGATAAATCAGAAGGAGATGGATTATACATATTAACAGTTCCACTTCTGTTGATGAAAACAAGATAATGCATAGTGGAACAGGTAGAATAATTCGTTCAATGATGAGACCTATGAGTTTATATGAAAGTAATGAATCAAATGGCAAAGTATCAAATTTAAATACTTTTGGCTTTATTTTTGAAAACATATGTATTCGTGATTTAAGTGTTTATACTTCATTATATGATGGTAAAATTTCATATTATGGAGATAGGAATAATCTAGAAGTTGATTGTGTTATTCATTTAAGGGATGGAAGTTATGCTTTAATTGATTTTAAGCTAGGTTCATCTGAAGAAGAAAAGGGTGCAAAAAATCTTATTAAATTAAAAGAAGCTATTAAAGAAAAAGGTATGAGGGAACCAAGTTTTTTAGCTATTGTAAATGGGGGTCCAGTTGCATATACTCGTAAAGATGGCATAAAAGTATTACCAATAGGAGTTCTTAAATAAGTATGATAGGTATATTAGAAGTATAGATTATATTATAACTTATTAAATATTACCACTAGCATAACAAATATAAGTCTTATGTTTATTGTATCAATATACTTTCAATATATTGTAATAATTCTATTAATTAATATTTTCTATTAATATACTTTACATAATAAATACCTAACCATTATTTACATGAAATAGATTTGTAGTATAATGTCTACAATATTACTTTTTATTACTTTTTATTGCAAAAAGTATTATAGTATCATTTCAAGTGTAAATTTAATGATTTTTCAGTCGAAATTCAAAACTTGGAAAAAATATAAAAATGAGTTAGTACGATATATATGTAGTGATAGAAATAACTATGTTTTGCCATAGTTATTTCGGCCATATTTTGATGATTGTTTTCTACTTCGTAATAGTACAGTTTAACGAACTAAATTTTTAATGATTTTTCCAAAAACTCATGGGATTTCTTCACCAAAAATTTTATAATGTTTCAATTGTAATATAATATTGTGGTTAAAATGTGTAATGCATTTTACTTCAAGAAAAAATCCAAAAAACTAGAAATGATATCATGAAAAGAATACTGATAATACTTGTTGCATTTCTGATGATTTCTACAGTGGCTGCAACAGACAGTTCCCACTGGAAGGAAATATCCCTGAAGGGTCATGACTTTAAAATTCCTCTAGAATATGAGAACGGAAAATTCATGACATATTCATATGAATCAGGAAGCTTCACTCTGGCGGCAGTAGACGAGATACTAGAAGCCAACTATGGATTCATAGCTGAAAACCCTACTGTAATTGAAGACAATCTGACAATTGCTGGCCATCCGGTCAAATACATCAAGTACAACGGCCAATGGTCAAGGGCATACTTCCCAACAGGAGATTCAATATATTGCATAATGTGGAAGGGAACAAGCATGACTCCCGAAATTGAAGAAATCATAGCTACTTCAGCAATGCCATCCATATCAATCGATGCATTTTATGGAAAGTTGACAAAGGCACTTGAAGGCTACAGGGAAAGTCAAAGAAATGTCTACTATGATATGGATCCATATGACGACATTGAGGACTGGGAAGAATACGAGGCATACGGTGACTGGTAAAAAAGAGGGTAAATATGGTATACTGTCCAAAATGCGGAAAGGAAAATGTGGATGGGGCTAGATACTGCAGAAAATGCGGCCACAGATTCAAAAGGCAATTACCCAAAAGAAAATATGTTGCAGCGGCAGCAGTCATTGCAGGCATTATCATCATTCTGGCAATTGCAATGGGTTCTGAAGATACGGAAGCTCCTGCAAACGTCACTGCACCTGCAAACAACACTACAGTTCCTGAAACACAAAACACAACCTCTCTTGGAGGGCTGATATTCAATGTTCCTAAGGGATATGAGGAATATTCGTCAAACAGGACCAAGGTATTGGGAGAGGAAGACAATACTGTTGACGTATACATCAAATACTTCAGAAAAGGCAACGATACTTTGAGAATCCTTGTAGGCAAGCTTGAAAGCGGAGCATCAATGAGTTCCGGCTATCTTGACATCTATCTTGAAGATTCAGGATTTGAAATAGAAAACAGGACAATAAATAGCAGGCCGGGATATTACTTTGTCGATGATCTAGAGCCTCCGGTATGGTACCATTTCGTATTCATGAGGAGTGGAAAGCTTGTTGACCTTTCAGCCAGCGATGAAGGAATCATGAAAGGTCTTATTTGAGGGTTAACTTTACCTTTTCATGATATAATCAAATAAATTAAATATAATGATAAATATCTTTAACTTAATATGGTGACAATATGAAGTTTGACAGAAATCATTTGGCGCTGTGCATTCTCATGATGACATTTGCATTGTCCATAAGCCAAAGCATGGCATTTGAAGATGTTTCCACAATCAACATAACTGATGACGGACACATCCAATTCAATATAACAGGATTTCAATGTGAAAATCAGGAAACTGAAGACAACACCACATCCTTTGAAATAACTGACAGCCAAGGAAGATGGGCTGAAATAACAATCCATAACTCTTCAATGAACAATCCTCATTCTAAGGAAGTGGAATACATGCATGCTGAATTCTATAGGCCATGGGGAATGTGGATAGGAAACTACAGTGGAGAATACTACTCCCTCATAGTCACCCAATCCAGTGACGACAGCTATTTTGACACAGAATGGGTAAATGGGAGATTGATTTTCAATTGAAAAATGGTTTACAGGAAATAAAATAGTTTTGGATGTCTTTAGATTTTTAGAATATATCATTTAAAGAATTAAACTAATTTGTAAAAGGAGAATTGAGCAAACAAACTATTATAAGGAAGACAGAAGTGTTAGGCATTTTTCAGTGCCTTTCATGTAAACATAAATAAACATGAAAAACTTAAATGATGTCTCAGCAACCATAATTGTTACTGAACTCATCATAAAAATAGTGAAATATCTGAGGAAGTAAAAATACTTCCTCACTCAAATTTTATTTATTTGTTTTTTTAGATGTCTTTAGTGTAAACATAAATAAACTTATATTATTAAATAATTGGAAATTTTGCTTAATCAAAAAAAGATAAATTTTAGTAGAAATTTCATAATCAAAGAACCACTAAAATTAATTGGCTATGCATAAGGGTCACATGCGGGACAATGGCCTGATCCCGGCCCTCCGTGTGATGGGTCATTTTGTGTTTGCCTAATGGATTCGTCAGCCCTGTCTGATTGATAACGACTTTTTCCATCAATTTGGTTCTTATGCGCCCACTCCACAGCATCATCTTGGCTATTTTGTTTATTTGAAGTGGATTCAACTGTTTTATCAATTTCTCCAGATTCATTTTCAGTAATATTGGTGGTATTATTTGCAATAGTCATATTTGTAGGCTCGCTATTGGAATTTGAAAAATAAATTGCTCCTGCAACAATGCAGCCTGCAGCGATTATTGCAATTACTATTACAATCAATTGTTTATTGTTCATGATTATAATTTTGTTATTATCTTATTTTAAAATTATTGATTAAAAAAAGAAGGAACAGGAATCAATGCTCCCTAAACTGCCATCATTTCCTGGCAGCATCTATTATTGCATTGTGGTCTTTAATGAATTGTGCCTGTTCTGGAGTTTCAGCAGTGGAAGGATCAAAATAGGCCCATTCGCTAGCTACCTTTTTATTGTAACATGTAGGGCATTCATATATGCTTGGATATCCATGATGGCAGGAATTTGAATCTTCTGAGTCTGATGATTTTGTCACATGTTTTTCAACCACCATTTCCTTCACTTCCAATGGAGAGGTTGCATTTGATTCCTTGTATTCGTCATTTCCCTCAAACAGGCATTCCAGAGTGTAGTTTCCCGCTGAAATGTCTGAAATTCCATAGCTGGCGATTCCTTCATCATCTGTAACTGCATTTACAGTTATTTTCTTGCCGTCGGGAGATATGAGGCTGATGTTTATTGTTTGGTTTGCTATTGATGTTCCGTTTTCGGCGGCTAGCTTAACTGATACATTATCTCCAATAACTATTGTTGAAGGGGATGTAATGCTTAGTTCTGTTTCTTCCTGACTGTTGTGTGTTAAAATAAGAACGCTTGAGACTCCTGCTATGGAGATGATTATGGCAGCACATATTATAATTAGTTTTTTTGAATTCATTGTTTATCACTTGTTAACAATATATGTATTTTTTATTTAAAATAATTAAATTAGTTGCCTAAGCAAGTTTTTTATATGATGAAAATAAAAGATATAACTGTTATAAAAACTGTAGGAAATTAATATAATGAATTTATCAAAAAGCGAAGGGTTTTCAACCCTTATAATTTTTATCTTGGCAGCTGCACTGATGAGCGCTTCTCAAAGTGTAGTTACAACAGGTTTAACTGACATTATGAAAGATTTTGCAATAAACTCAACAACTGCCCAATGGGTTTATTCAGCATTTTTATTGGTTTTAGGAGTGATGATTCCAACATCCGCTTACATTACCAAGCGTTTTACCGTAAAAACAATCCTATCATCATCTCTGCTTTTATTCATCATAGGATGTTTTGTAGCTTATTTTGCACCTAACATATTTGTATTGGTAATTGCACGTGTAATCCAGGCTATCGGATGTGGTATTCTGCTTCCTGTAACTCAGATTGTTCTCTTTAAGGTAATTCCAAAGGAAAAATGGCAGATATTCATGGGTCTTTTCGGTTTGATCATTGGAATCGCACCTGCATTGGCACCTACCCTTGGTGGAATAATCATCGATTCATTAAGCTGGAGGGCCATTTTCATCGTATTTGCAATAATCACCATAGTAATCCTTGCTGCAGGAATAATCGTTGCAAACATCAACTTCGAAACCGAGGAATATCCTCTTGACGGTTTCTCACTTTTCCTTTGTGTTGTTGCATGTGTCGGAATCATGCTCGGATTTACCAACATCGCACAGTTCGGTTCTGACTTCTTATATGTGATATTGCCAATAATCGTAGGTGTAGTTGCATTGTTCTTCTTTGTAAAAAGACAATTGAAGATTAAGAAACCATTGCTTAACTTAAAACCACTTAAAAACAAGTATTTCGTATTCGGGACCTTGTTTTCAGCTATCTTGTACTTTACAATGTGCGGAATTAATGTTATGATTCCTTTATTTGTTCAAAGCGTTGCATACCATACAGCTACTGAGGCAGGTATTGTCTTGCTTCCTGGAACAATCATTATGATCATATTTAACTTTGTAGGTCCTGTATTGGCTACCAGAATAGGAGTAAGGAAAGTATTGATCCTTTCATGTATATTCACATTTGTAGGGTTCATATCAATGATGACCTATAACATCCAGACAGACATCACATATATGATTGTCACACAGGTCATCAGATGTATCGGTGCAGGTTTAGGATTGATGCCTTGTGTAACCTGGACAATCAGTGTGGTTTCCAACGATGTTGAGGACGCTACTGCCATCAACAACACAATCAGACAGATTATCGGTTCCATTGGGGCTGCGATGGCTGTTGTATTCATGGCAATCCTTGCAGGAGGAAACGTTGCACACAACATGATTTCAGTCTCTGCATTTTCATCAACCTCATTGATAATGGCAATATTGACCTTGATCTCATTGGCCATCGTTATCCTTTATATCAAATCAAAAGAGGATGGTGTTGGAGAGTAAGCTCTCCATTATTTTTTTTAAATTGTTGATTGTTGTATCTGGCAACATTCCCATATAATTTCAAATGATCAAATCATCAAGCTGTTTTATAAAAAAGACAACAGGAAAATAACTTTATATACTAAGAAGATGTAATAAGACTTGTTATAGAAGTAGAGGTGAAAAAAATGAAAAAAGGATTACTACCTGCCGTAGTATCATTCTTCTTTCCAGGAATGGGACAGGCAATAACAGAAGGAAGATCCACATGGAAATGGGTTTTGATTTTTATTATTTTCATAATAGTAAGAAATATAGTTGGAAACTTTGAGTTCTTCTACACAAAATCAATCCATGGAGCAGTAATACTGTCAGTCATAATCAGTATTATATTTGCATATGATGCATATTACGGTAAAATTAAATTGTAAACAATTTAAATACTATAATAATAAAAATAAAGATTAATTGAATTTAAAGGAGGTTCATAATGCAACCAGGAATTATACCAGCTATTATCTCATTCTTCTTCCCGGGATTAGGTCAGGCAATAACCACTGGCAGACCAACATGGAAATGGATTGGTATCTTCATTATTATAATCATTGTAGACTATTTGTTGCAATGTGGAAACATTTCATGGCTTGGAATCATATTCAACATAGTTCTTGCATACGATGCATACGCAGATAAAATCCAACTTTAAATATAAAAAAAACATTCTTATTTTTATTTTTTTTAGAAAAATCATGACTCTTTTTTTTAAAATCAGCTAGTTTTAATGGAATCTATGGAAAAGAACATCGAAATCAGCAGCTATCACATCTTCTTTATCAGGCAAATCCATATATCCCAACGGCGGAATCAATTGACATCATCATTCATAATTGACATGTTTATAAAAACGCATAATCAAAAATTAAAGCCTTGATTTTTCAAGGAAATGCTGCAGAAATCTAAAATCCTCCCAAAATATCCCATATTCTGAAAAAAGGATTTTAATACTGTACCTTTTCTATTTGATTCAAAATGTCCACATATATAAGTTCAAATGACAAACCATATAGGTATGAAACTATGGAACCCTGTGGCATTTTTCATCAGCTTGATTATGAGCTTGTTAATGCCCCTAATATTTGCAACCTCTATGGGAATGCCAATTGAAATATGTCTTTTATACTGGCCTTTGCGCTGGCTAGTAGCATATATGATTGTTACAATATTTGCAAGACCAGCAAGCCTAAAACTTGCCAAAAAAATATTTGGTTTTGAAGCAGGCTAAACAAAAACAATATTTGAAAACCTAACAACAATTTAAATAACTTTTCAGATATAATAAATATTATGGCATGGGATTTTATTTATAAAAACAAGCGTTGTTTGGGAATTTTTTTCATTTTTATTGATATCATTCTATTTTTATCAAATCATTTAAACAGCTATGATCTGATTTTGATTATTGCGCCAATCCTATTATGCGTTCTAAAGGAAAATAAGGCATTAGGAATAATATTCATCATATTATCCTCCATTTATGTCATTATGAACATATACGGCATCATATCAGCCGACCAGATGATAATAGTAAACGATTACGGGGCTAATAATTTCTACAACGAAATGGTTTTTGAACTGCAGATCAGCTATCTTATTAAAGCCATCTATGGTACCATATGTCTTATTTCAAGTTATATGCTGTTTTGGGTTAAAAGATAATTCAATGATTAATCTATTTGAGCAGAATCAATTTCCCGCCGCATTTGCCGCACCTGTAATGATCAGGGTTCTTCACGAGCTTGCTGCACCTTTTTCTAGCATATGTGCAGCCACAGCTTTCGCATCTGATGACGTATTTCGGCCTTATCAGGTCAATATCGATTTCAATCCTCTGATGGTCCCTGCTTTTTACCCTTTTTATGTCATATCCAAGCTCACTGTTTACTTTCAATGCCAGCTCCTTCCATCTTCCCTTGTGGGTCATGCAATCCCTGCAGCTATGGAGAAGCTCATGGATTATGGTATTTTTAAGGGCCTTTTCAGGAGTTCCCTCATCCAGCAAAATCTTATTGATTGAAATCCTATACCCTGCAATGTTTCCATTTCCATCCAGTTGAGGAGCACAAGACCCCCATCTCTTTTTAGCTCTTGAATTGACTTCCAATGATGTAATTCTTCCTGGAAAAATGCCAATGCCGTTCAATTCATCAATGCAATCGATAGTGTACTTTTTCAAATCTCTCATAAGTTGACTCCCTGATCTGTTTCTAGATATGTCTGTCATAGCTATTATTACTTTACAAATGCTCTTGGAATTATTAGATTTATATTGATATATAAAATATAAACCAGATAGGTGATTTTTTTGAATCTGGAAGAAGTCAAAAACGTTTTTTCGAAATGTTTCAGGGAACAGCAATCCTGCAAGATAGCCATAAAATTAAAATCAGGAACCCAGTACGAGACATATGCAGGAAACTGCATCATAAAAGATGAACGGATAAGATTCCCAATAAAAGATGAAAAAACAAAAGTTTATCATAATGTGGATATTGATTCAATCCAACATATAAGAGCATATACCAATGATTGGAGCCTATGCAAAAGACTATTAAGATTTAAACATGGAATCTCAATGATTCCCGAAATATGGGGTGCAATTAAATGAAAAAAGAGTTTATAGATGAATGTAACAGATACTTTAGAAACTATTCCTACAACGGACACAGGATAATTGAAGACCTGACCAATGAAATACAATACCTATTTGACAAATCATACATTGTAGATGTCATAATGGATAATGGACAGATTTTATTTGGAATAAACAAGGATTTGACACTAGTTGACGTAGGAGTAATTAAATCATTTGTTCCATGCGAATACTTTAAGGAAATAAATGGATTTCTAATAGATCCCATAAAAGTAAAAAGTAAAATGGGAGAAGCTGAAAGCTGATAACATAATGGGCTTAAATTATGTTTCTCCCAAAGACATCTAAAAAAACGTAGAAGCCGAACCTCCTCCATCACCATCATCAGTAGACTTACCATTTAATTTAGCGATTATCTTTTTAGCTAATCCCTCTTTGGTTTTATCACAGCACCAATCACATCTACCATTGGATTCTTTACATATTTGGTCAAAAGTCTTACTTGAATATTTGGACTTAAAACTGCCCGAACCATTCCAATCATGCTCATTAGTTACCTTTTTAAATACGTCGTATGTTTGAGTGTGCCATAACCATCCTTGTCCTGCAAAAATAATTCTATCGAACTTGTAAAACCCACTTGCAATGGACTCGGAGAAATCTCCTGCAGTAACCTGCCCTACACCATTGATTAACATAACACATGTAGTGCCGTTACTTGAAGATTTTCTACCCCATTGCTGACAATAATTAGGGCCTACTGGTATTATCTCTACTGTGAATCCTACTTCTTCAAGTTTCTTACCAATATATTCTTGAGTTTTCTTATCTTCTGATGGATTGTTCCTATCACAACCTAAGATTATATTTTTACCCATACTATCACTTTTCTATTTTTCATCTTTAACTCGATTAAGACTAGCTATTAAGTCTTCTGCTTTTTCTCGTGATTTAAAATATCCAAAAAATAATTCATCACCCCATACCTCAAATGGTGGTGATTCTCCTTTAATTTTGTAAATCATAGATAATCAGTAAATTTTAAAATAAGTTAATAACAAAGTAATAATCATGAACAATAAACAATTAGCGTTAATAATGATAGCTATTATTGCAGGTTGTTGCATAATAGCAGGAGCAATAATCTTCTCAAATAATAATGTTGAACCTGCAAATACAACTGTTGTCAATAATACTACAAATATAACAGAAAATGTAACTGAGGATGTGGTAGAAGAACCACAGCAAACTACAAACTCAAAAAGTAGTGCAAGTGGCTCAGATAGTAAATATGTCTATTATAATGGGGAAAAAATTGATACAACAAAACCAGGTCAGTTTCAAGGATGTAGTCAAGAAGAAGTTGATAATTACCATCCAGAACTTTAACTTTGACCTTGTTGGGCATAAGCACTAACTGACCATTTACAATTATTCCACACTGCTCTAAGATTAGGTCGGCTTGGAGCAGGGTCGGAATCTACCCATTCTCCACTTATTTTGTATTGAACCCATAGATGACCACTTCCACCACAACTAGAATTATGAACTATTCTGCATGTAATCTTTGCAACCTTGGACATTTGATATGCTGGTCTTGAACGGTCTGCACAGTTACTCCATTTTTGTTTTATCACTTGTTCTGGTGAATATGTATAATTAGAATAAACTGGTGAGGGATATGGTATATTTTTTTACTCCAAACCATTATCTTCTTTAAGTTTTCTTATGATTTCATCAACTTCCTTTTTCGTATAAGTTACTTAAATTATGTTTCTCCCAAGACATCTAAAAAAACAATGTAATACTTTAAAAAATTTATAGGAAATCCTCAAAATCATTATAATCATATCTATGAATTCCAGATAAGGACAATTCTATAAATAATTCTTTTTTATAATTGTAGATTTCATCAGCAGAATGCTTTTTTGTATTTTTTTGATCTAACTCATGTTGTTTTTTGAATTCTTTAGAAGTTTCTATCATGGAAGGCTTGCATCTTCCAAATATTCTTTTCATTTTTTCGTAATGCTCGAAATCGCCCTTTTCTAAAAAACTAGCCAAATCTGTTTTAATTTTTTTCTCCAAATCCTCCTCAAAATTAGGATTTAGATAAAATTCCTCATCCTTTTTAAGCTTTTCTTTATATTCTATGTATGCATATTCATTTACTCTTTTCAAAAATTCTTCAACTTCTTTTCTTTCTTCTAAATTTAACTCATTTAAAATTTTTGAAACAGCAAAAGTAGCGTCTCCATAGCCCCTAGTCATAATAGAATCGAATAATATCATAATGCCCTCCCCAAATTAATTAATTCAATATTCCAATCTGATAAATAATGATTAAAAATGTTAATAAGTTCACCAGTATCAAATTTGTCAAATAATTCGTATTGTTTCTTAATTAACATCAAATCCCCTTTTTCTTTGGTAATTTTATTTATCCGTATCAATTCTTTAATTTCATACTTTAAATCATAAAATTCATGGAACTTCTGTTTAATCTCAAAATCGAGGAAACTTAAATTATGTTTCTCCCAAGACATCTAAAAAAACCCTTCTTATTTTTCCTTAAAAATACTCTTTAAAGGCTTTTCCATCCCCCTCTAAAAAGTATTATTAGGAACACGATTTTTATTACTAAAATGGGGGTGTTTTCCTAAATTCACCATCCCAAATAAAAAGCGTCAAATTCAATTCCATATAATAAAAATTTTACAATGTTTTCTACTTGAATATCTATTATTTCCAAATAATTCAATTTTCTATTGTCATAATGGATATTTGAATATAATTTATCTAATATATTGCCGGCCAGTAATTTCCTAGTTTCTAAATTTAATGCATTGTTTCTTTTATCAATTTGGTTTTCAGTTAATTTACCTTTATTGACAAGTTTTAAAACGGTTTTGTCGACTATTTGTTGTCTAAATTCTTCTATTATATCAAAAGTTAGGCTTGCTCTTCTATTTCTATCGGCATGTAAAAATCCACAATAGGGATCCAGTCTTTTTCTAATAATGCTTTGAGTTATCTGTGAGGCCAATATTGCATATCCATAATTTAGAGCGGAATTCACTACATCATTTATCGGTTTTTGATTTCTGTTTTTGAAATTGATTTTTTCTGGAAGGATTAATGATATTGCATTCCAATATTCGGCTGAGGATTTTCCTTCAATTCCCATTATCTTATTTTTTATGTTTGAATCTTCCAACTTTAGTTTCTCCAAGTCCTTAATTGATCTGTTGATTGCATACTCCTTTTCTTTAACTTTTGGAATTTTTTTATTTTTGTTTAGGGTCCTTAATGTGGCTTTTTGATTTTTGAGTTTTGACAGAATAAACTTTTTAGCCAATATGGCTCCCTTCTGATTATCGCTACATTTGTACTGTTCTTTCTTTAATGTGATGTCTCCATTTGGAGATGTTATTATATATTCGATTTGACCGAAGTAGTTGATTCCGATTACTGGAATGTCTTTTTTTGATATAAGGGATATTGCGTCGAATGATATTTTTCCCTTTCCAGATATTGTAATGTCTGTGACTTTCCTTGCACTTATCCTATATATTTCTTCGCCTTTTTGTTTAATCAATATCTGATTGTCTTTTTTATGGATTGTTTTTCCATATCCGTCAATTATTAATTTCATAGTATTTTATATTGCTCCTCATCAAATTCTATGTTTTGGCCAATGATTTCAACCTTATCAATGCAATTTTTACAAATTGGTGTTACTATAATGGTATCGTTTTCATTGAAATTTTGTTTGATTTCATTTCTTAATATTTCCAACTCATTATTTGATAGTTCACCAATGTAAGTAGTTGAATTAATTTGCCTGAAAGCATTATAATCCAATAGTTTTTTGAGTTTGGAAATATCTTTCTTGAACTTGACATTGAAAATTATCAGCACTTTCATAATATCTCAAAAAAGTAAAAATGGAAAAACTACTCGTCAGTTCTTCCAATGATTCTTGCAGGTGATCCCACAGCAATTGAATTGTCCGGAATGTCCTTGTTCACCAGGCTTCCTGTTCCAATAACCACATTGTTCCCTATGGTAACTCCAGGTAGAATTGTGGAACGTCCACCAATCCAGCATTTGCGGCCTATCTTTACTGGACGTGTAAAATTGGTAAAGGTATATTTGCCGTCTTCCCCCATCACTATCCTGTCATCTGTCCTTACCGGATGATTAGCTGTATATACATGGACTCCCGGACCGAACATGGTATAGTCACCTATTTCAATCACGTCAGGGTCCAGAAATACCGCATCAACATTGATAAAAACGCCTTTTCCTATTTTTATGTTATATCCGAGATTGCATGAAACCGGGAGAAGTATTTGGGAGTCCTCTCCGAACTCTCCGAAAAGCTCATCGATTATCGCTGCAATCCTTTCCTTTTGTGACGGCGGCGTGTGGTTCAGTTCGTAAACAAGTTCGCTGGTCCTTTGCCAGTCATCATCAGATGGAAGGCCCAAATCGCTCAGCGGCCCTAATATCAGTTCTTCATCATCATATTTCATGTTATCACCTTACAGCTTAATTCCAAAGGCTTCCAAACCATGGTTTATCATTGAGAAGAAGCCGTTGTAGTCCTTGTTGTGAATGTTTGTAATAAGGTCAAGGGACCTGTCCTCAACTTCCCTCATATATGACTCGTTGTGATAGTCTATTGTGGAGAAGTGATGTATCTGCATTGCATAGTTTGTGTCTTCCCTTTCAAATACGTAGTTTACTCCAATATGCTGCCAATGGGTATCTGTATCCAATGTAGGGTTGCTGTATATCTCCTTGGAGATGTTGTTTCCCCCATAGTCAACAAGAGACTTGTTCAATATCTTGTAATTGCCCGATTCCATGGTCCTGAAACGATTTTCAGAAATTGAAGTTATCTTGTTTTCGGGCCAATCCTCCCAAACGTCCACAATAACGTAATTGTTTGTGAAAGACAGGTTAGACCTTGAATTTGACATGTTGAACTCCTCAGTCAGATTCCAGGCCTCAGGAACTATAATCCTCGTATGGCCATCTTCCTTTGTCTTGTCAAAGTGCAATGATAAAAAGCTGTTGATTGCTCCCATATTGGCTGCAACATATATTACTCCAATGACAACAACCACCATGATTAACTTATCCTTATTCTTTATAGTACAACCTCCTATTCCTCCAATAGAATGTCAGGATCGCATTCGCTTATCTTGTGCTCGGTCTTGTCCCAGGTTCTTTCCTTTCTTGTAAACATGCTGTACATTGTCTTGAAGAACAGCGGAATCAAGTGATAGCAGTACATCCAATAGCCTATAAGATCCTTTATGAATGAAATCACATTTGTCTTGTCCCTTGTCAATGAAATGATAAGCGGCGGGAAGAATGCAAATGCAGAAATCAAACCGATTATTAACGGCGCATCCATTCTTATGAATGTTGGCTGATGTAATACGAACCATGCTATTATGTTAACTATGAATATGACGAATCCTGTGAAAATGAACAGGTTAAATGCATAAAATGAAATGTGGTCGATGATTCCCAGTTTTTTCAGCGGAGATATCTTTGACCTTAAAATCACAGGAGTGTAAATGAAGAGAGCTTCAAAGTTACCGGATGCCCATCTGGTCCTCTGCTTGAAAAGGGCCTTCCAGGTATTTACAGCTTCCTGATAGATTGCAGCCTCACCACAGAACCTGATTCTCTTTCCTTCAATCAGCATCTTGATACTTAGGTTCAAATCCTCAGTAACTGCAAAACCGTCCCATTTTCCTACATCCTCAATGGTCTGCCTTTTAACGAACTGTCCGTTACCTCCAAGGAAACCGTTGAAGCCCATAATGTCACGAGCCCTCAATGTATTTGCAAAGCAGCTGAATTCAACATGCTGCATTCTGGTAACGAAGTTCTCGTCCTTGTTGAACATTTTTACCCTTGACTGAACACCTTCCACTGTAGGGTCGTTCAAGTAAGGGACGATCTTGTCCAGGAAATCTGGATGAACCCTTGTATCCGCATCAAATACACCGATGATTTCTCCTTTGGAGAGATTGAAAGCGTCGTTCAGTACAAAACCCTTACCCTTACCGGATTGAGGTGGCTTTCTTGTAACGATTCTTAAAACGTCAATTTCATCCTTCAATCCTTTAAGAATCTCACCTGTCCTGTCGGTTGAACCGTCGTTGCACACAATAAGCTCGAAGTTCTTTTTGCCGTTGTGTGTATAGTCGATGTCTCCGATGCAGCGAACGGTTCCTTCGATTGAATACTCTTCATTGTGTGCAGGAATGATGATGCTTACGAATGGAGGCTCTTCAAACGGTTCAGGCTCCTTAATCTTCTTGAGACTTACAAATGCAATGATTAGCATAAGAACGGATGGGATGAATATGATCCACTGCAGGAATGTTATGTTGAATGTGACTATTCCTGTAACAATCAAGGTAACTGAAAGGAACAGAAGGAGGAATGATTCAACCTTCTCGATAATCAGTTCCTGGTTCTTCTCGTCAATATTGCTTTTGGCATCCAGAATAAGCTGGTGATTCTTCGTATGTTCAATCAAAACAACATAGATTGTCTGTTCCACTTCCATATTGGTGAAAGGCTTGAAGATGAAGTTGTATGAATAGTTAAACAGCTCATCAGGAATGTCCTTATTGAGATCAACGATAAGAAGTGTCGGAATGTTAAAGAGAACAATCTCATCCAAGAAAGTGGTTACGTCAACGTCGGAATCTATGTCAAGCAATATCAAATCAACGTCATTGTTCTTGATATAGTCGGATGCCTTGCTTTCTTCGCTGAAATTGACCACATCGGCACCCATCTCATCCATTATCCTGTTCAGCCTTTCCTCATCTTCATCATTATTTGTTAAAAGCAAAATCAAAGGAGATATTTCCTTTCCCTTAAGGGAACTTACATCAAAATTGTATCTTTTCTCCTTAACTGTATATTCTGACCTTGCAATGTCTTCGATTAGGGCTGTATCGTCCTCTGCAGGTTCTTCCTCTTCATCCTTCAAAGGCTCTTCCACTATCTCGGCTTCGACCTTGGTGACTTCCTTAGACTCTTCGGCCTTTTCGGTTTCTCCCCCTTCATCCTTTACAATGTCTGGCCTGTTCTTTTCCATTGCGGAAATGATTTCAGATTCAAATGACTCGGGATCAAATCCGAAATCGTCATCTATCTTTTCCTTGTCATCATTAAGGGATTTCTCTTCAATCTCACCTTCAGAATCCTCTTCACTTTCCTCTTCCTTGATTGATTCGCTTAGCTTGTGGGAGATTATTCTCAGTTTTCCATCAATATCAAGATCAGTGGTATTGTCGGTCAGGTTAAGTATAATGTCGTCTATTTTGGATTCTATGTCTGTAAACTTGGTTTCAACTTCACTGGCACTTACAAGGTCGACGTCATCACCGACTATGCTGATGACCATGTCAATCTTGGACTCCAATTCATTGAGTCTGTTAATTGTAAGTGTATCGCTAACAGGCTCCTTTCCGACATTTGCTAGATTAGAGGCTATCTCATCAAGTTTGGTTTCTAGAACATCAATCCTTTCGTTTGAAACAACATTGTCAAGCTTGTTCTCAAGAACATCAATCCTTTCGTTTGAAACAACATTGTCAAGCTTGTTCTCAAGAACATCAAATCTCTCATTGGAAACCTGATTCTTGGCAATTTCACCTAATTTTAAAACCAAATCATCCAATCTGGATTCTATTTTTTCCAATTCGTCCAAATCGATTTCTCTTGATTCCTTCTTGACTGCCAAAAGGATGTTGTCCAGTTTTGAATTGAAGTGCTTTAGCTTATCCCCATCTATCCTTGAATCGTGATTTATGGAATTGGCCTCATCCACAGCCTCCATCACTGAATTTAGTTTGGAAATTATTGTTTCGAAATCCTGATGGTTCAAGGTCTCCTTCAATATCTCTTCCAATTTGCTGTTGATATTGTCAAAGTCAAATGAATTGTCAAGCTTGGATGAGATTTCGCTTAGCTTGGAGTCGTCATTCAAGATTGTTAGAACATCATCAACCTTGGAATCAACGTCTTCAATCTGTGCATTGTTTTCCATTTTGGCCAATATCTCATCTATCTTGTCGAAATCTATTTCCTTAGGTTTTTCGCTTATCTCAGCCAATACCTTATCGACTTTAACGTCAAGATTGTTGAGTCTACGATTATTGCCTATTAAATCCATCGCATCGTCAAGCTTGGAATCTATTTTTTCAATGCCTGAATCTGCCTTAATCTCATCTAGCTTTGAATTGATTTCCTTTAGATAGTCATCATTTTTGACTGAGAGGATAATTTCATCCAGCTTGGAATCAATGTCTGAATTGCTCTTGTTCAATATGTCAAGGATGTCATTGACCTTGGTTTCTGTCTCTTTGGATTTTATGTTGTCCAGTTTGGTATGAATCTTATTCAAATCCTTTTTATGAACCAACGTATCATTTATTGTTTCCAGCTTGGAAGTGGTTTTAGGTATATCGTCAAGGCTGGAAATTATGGAATTGAGGTTGGAATTGATTTCATCCAACTTCAAGTTATCAAAATCAGCCAGTATGTCGTTGAATTGCTTTTTTATTGAATTGAACTCATGAATATTGTCAATGTTGGAAAATTCCTTAAATGCTGTAAAAAGATAATCCAGCTTATCATTGATGATGTCAATCTTGGATTCATGCTGGAAGCTGTCGATCTTGTCTGAAATGTCATCGATTTTAGAATCGTCCTCCAGTGTCTTGATAATGCTGTCAAGTTTTGAATTGATGTCTGAAATTGCAGCCCTGTTATGGTTCTTCTTAACAATAGTGTTAATCTTGTCAAGCTTTGAGTGGAACTCCTCAATGTTCGTATCGTCAATCCTTTCCTGCTTGAAGTTGTTTTCAGGTCTGTTAAGCTTAACGATAATATCATTTAACTTTGATTCAAGAGCATGCAAATCATTTCTGTCATCAAGCTTGTCTGAAATTTCATTTAGCTTTGATTCGTCATTCAACAATGATGCAATGCTATCAATCTTTGAATGAATCGCACCTATTTCCCCGTCATAGCTTGGTGCGGAATCCTCTATCTTCAACAGGACATCGTCCAGCCTGGAATTCAGGTTACTGAAATCCGAACTGTAATCTGAGACAACGTTGTCTGTTTTTAATTCAACCCTTGCGTATTCAGGACTTTCTTGCTCTTTTGCTTCATCCCTTGTCCTGGATTTTTCGATTATGTAATCTAGCTTTGAATTTAAATCCTTGCCCTTGTATGAATCTGATTTTGATTCTTTTTTAGATTTGTTGATAATTGAATCTAATTTACTGTAGATATCCTCATTACTCATTTTCAATCTTACTTTTTAATGAATCCATGTGCTAGATTAACTTTCTGCGCATCAATTTTAGAACGGTGTATGGTTAACTTAATTATATTTTTGAGCTTTATTATATTATAAGGTTTTGTAAGATAACCATATGTCCCTTCCTCATTTGCTTCAAAGAAAGTTTCATCATCTGTGTTTGCAGTCAAATAGATAATTGGAATGGAAAACTTGATTATCTGTGCTGCAGCTTCGATACCTGTCATGTCCCCCTTAAGGTTGATATCCATAAGAACCACATCAGGCCTTTCCTCAACGGCTACTGTAACAGCATCATGACCATTGTCAACAGTGTCCACAACCTCATAACCCAATTCTTCTAAACTTAATTTTAAATCTAATGCAGTAATTGCTTCATCTTCTACAATAAGAACTTTATTTGCCATCTAATCACCATTTATCGGGAATTTAATTCTGAAATTAGTTCCTTCACCAGGGAGCTGTTCAATTTCACCATCCAATTGTTTTACGAATGAATTGATAATTGTCCATCCCAGTCCTCCTGATCTGTTAATGTCAAATCCTTCTGGAAGACCTTTACCATTATCCCCATACTCAACAATACAGGTGTCCCCATCACATTTTATTGTTTTTCTAATTATGTTGGCTTTTCCATTGTTTTCATAATCAAATGCATATTTAATTGAATTTGAAACGAATTCGTTAATTATCAAAATCAGCGGTGTAACCTTATTTGATGAAATGTCAATGTCATCTATCTCATTTTTGATTATGAAATGCTCATCAGAGTATATTCCATATACATCCTTATCAAAAATCTCAAAATAATCCTTAAGATTGACCGATTCCATATCCATATTTCCATATGTCATCTCATGAACCAGAGCAATTGACTTCAATCTCTTTTTGGTGGATTTTAAGATCTCTTCAGGCTCATTTTTGTAAAACCTCTCTTCAAGATTCAATAGGCTGCTTAAAACCTGAAGATTGTTTTTAACCCTGTGATGAACTTCTTTTAATAGAATGGACTTTTCCTGATTTAATCTTTTAAGATGCTTTTCATATTCCTTAACTTCGGTAATGTCCTCAACATATCCTGATATATCGTTGTTGTCGTCTCTGAAAAGATAATATCTGATTATCTTAATATTGTTGGGGTCTCCATTAAACTTATATTTCAAAAGTAAATTAACCTCGTCTGTTTCATGATTGGTCAATCTTTCAATTTCCCTTTCAAGCTTTGAGCTGTCAACAAGGTTTTCAATAAATATCTTTCTTCCGCTTTCAGACCATTCGGCGGCAGGAATTCCTAAAATGTCTTCAATCACATTGCTTGGCTTGAACTTTCCTTTTCCGTTTCCATAGATGACTGCGGTTTTCAAATGGGATGAAACTGCATTGAACGCATTTATGAGCCTTATGTAATTGCTTTCGACAGTTCCCTTTGTAATGTCATATACTTGCATGGAACTGCTAATAATTTCATTGTTGCCGTCGTAGATATTTTTAAGAATGATATTGATGTCCTTAATATTGCCTTTCATGGTCTTGATTCTAACTTTGAAGTTTTGGAGAGGGTTTAGCTTGTTCAGGGAATTGAAAGCCTCCTCATATATTTCACGATCCTCTTCAAGAACAAGGTCTTCAATGATGTTGTAATCTGACTTATAGTTAAATGTGGATGATTCAACGATGTTTCTAATGTTGGATGTCCACATATATTCCCCATGAATGTTGAAGTAATAGATAGCTCCCCTGCTCAGGGTTTGAATTGCATGAAGGTTGTTGTTCAGTTCCTTCAGACTTGCGGCAGTCAAATCATAATCTGTGATGTCCTTTACAAAATAGAATATGTTTTCCAGTTCCTCATTTTTATCAAAAAGACCGAAAATGAAGCATCTAAAGGTTTTCACCTCATGTTTTGGTGTCAATACTTTGAAGTTCAATGTGGCCTGCGAATTGTTAACAGTTATGCTTTTTGTTTTATCGATCAAATATGAAATGTCGTTTTCAAACAGCAAATCTTTTACTAAACTTTTAAAATCAGAATAATCGTCTTTTTTTAATTCAAACAAGGAGTATACTTCATCAGGAACATTGAATGTGTTATTTTTCTTATTTTCAATAATCACCAAAGATTCTTTATTATTAATGCTTTTAATGTAATAGTCAATAATATGATCCTCATCAAAGTAATCAAAATCAAAATCTAAAGTATCTTCAGTAGGTGTTATGTTGGAATGTAAAAATAGGATCTCTCCGTTTTCATATAATAAAACGGAATCGATAATGAATTTCAACATGTTGTTTTTATAAAAATAAAACTTTAAATTAACCTTTTTTCCAGTCTCATAGGCCTCTCTCATGTAAGGATAAACGACATCCTTAAAATCGGGAAAAATATCTCCATAATACCTATCCTTAAAGTTCAGATTGGTGTACTTATAGGTCAGATTTTTGTTTATTTCACTGATATGTTTAACTAAAAACTCTTTTCCATTGTTAACCGGTTCTATAACATCAACATCAACATTCATTGCACTAATAAGTAACGGGTTGTTAAGAGGTTTGGATTCCTTAACCTTATCAGAATTTCTGTAAAAATTTAATGAATCGTAATCTTCTACGACAATTTTTCCTTTTTCTAATTCTTTTACTTGCATATTAAGTCACTTATAAGTTTTTAACTTCCTCAATGATGTTTTTGATTTCGTTTATATTGAATGGCTTGGTAATAACATAAGGGAATTCCTCACGATTCAGTAAGTCATTGTTTGCAGTACTGAATATGATTGGAATGTCATAGTTATCCCTTATTATGTTGGCTGTTTCAATACCATTCTTGTTTCCTTTTATGTTAATGTCCATTAAAACACAATCGATATCATTATTTTCGACAATGTCAATAGCATCGTCACCCCTATCTGCAGTAAATACTACAAAACCGTTGTCTTCAAGTTCTATCTTAATATCCAATTGAATTATCAATTCATCTTCCACAACTAATATATTCATTTAAACACACCTTACCTGTTAATTGGAAATGTAAATCTAAATCCAATTCCATCACTTTCAATTTCCTCCAAAGTACCGTCCAACTGACTAATCAATGAAATGATAATGGTCCAACCAAGACCATTGGAATGGTAAATATCATAATCCTCAGGAAGACCAACACCATTATCCTTATATTCGACAATACAATTGCCATCCTCTATTCTAATGGATTTGGATATGATGTTCTCATCATTGTCATTTTCATCGTTGAATGCATATTTAATGGAGTTAGACATGAATTCATTAATAATAAGGACCAAGGGAGTCATAATTTCTGTACTGAAATTAATGTCCTCAGAAATATCATTCTTCATCTTAATATGATTGTCATCATAAACAAAGCCCATCTCCTCATCATAAATATCAAAATACTTTTTAATGTTTACAGTTTCTAAAATATGAGAATTATAAGTCAGTTCATGGATTAAAGCCATTGATTTGATTCTCTTTTTAGTTGCATCAATAATCTCGTTTGGAGCATCCTCATAAAACCTCTCTTCAAGATTCAATAGACTGCTTAAAACCTGGAGATTGTTTTTAACACGATGGTGAATCTCCTTAATAAGCATGGATTTCTGGTTATTCAAAATCTTAAGTTCCATTTCAGTGTCCTTAATAGTTGAAATATCCCTGATATAACCGCTAATAGTATTGTTCTTACGTTTCAGGAAATATTCAAAAATTCTAATATCGTCGTCATAGCCATCGAATTTATAGTACAACAATAAATGAATCTGATCAAGTTCATAATCCATGAACTTTTCATAATAGCTTAAATAGGTGTTTTTATTGATTAAATTCTCGATAAACTGTTCCCTACCACCGGAACTCCAGTTTCTATAAACCCCTATAACGTGGTTAAACATTTTACTTACTTTAAGCTTACCTGCATAATTCTCATAGATCAATCCTGTTTTAAGATTATAATCAACGGAATTAAAAGTGTTGATTAGATTGCTTAAATCGGTTTGGATATTCTCCATGTCACTAACATCATAAACCTGCATATTTCTATATTCAAAATTGCCTTCACTATCATATACGTTCTTTATAAATATGTTAAGGTATTTTAAAATCCCCAAACGAGAAATGATTCTGATTTTGAAGTTTGCAGTAGGAGATTCAATACTCAATGAATCAATGAATTTCTCCAAAATTTCCCTGTCCTCTTCAAGTACAAGCTCATTGATAATATCCTTGTTGTGAATTGCCTCCCTGTTGGGACAGTCAACGATATTGCATATATTGGAGGACCACTGATATTTGCCGTTAGCATTCTTATAGTAGAATGCTGACCTGCTTGACCTTTCCAAAATCTCCAAATTTTCAGTTAAAATGTTAAGATTGTCTTTAATGATCTTATTTTCAGTCTTATCAGTAAAGAAATAAAATACCTTCTTCAGATAATCATTGTTGTCGTAAATAGCGAAAAGATTGCAATGAATATATTTCAAATTATTTTTTTGGGTTAAAATTCTAAAATCATAATCGATAACGGGATTTTCAGGAGTTATCTCCTTATAGAGCTCCCTTACTTTTAACAAATCCTCTTTTACAATAAACTCTTTGATAAGATTTCTGTTTGAAAAATCCTCAGTGTTATCAATATCCAGCAACTCTAAAATCTTATTTGACCAGCTGTACTTTTGAGCCTCAACGTTATAGGAAACAACATAGTTGTCTGTATCGGTACCTATATAATCCTCAATAATACTGGTTTCATCATACAGATACTGATAATTCCTTATTTCTTCCATATTGGAACATTCACCTATTCTGGATATAACCATCAATTCATCGTTTTCATAGATTATATCCACCTCAATCAAATCGCTGAAATTTCCCTTCTTAAATAGGTAAACATTAAGGTTAACGTCTTCATGAGTCTCATAAACCTTTTTAAGGCTTTGTTGAAACCCTTTGTCGATGTGTAAATTTTGTTATTTGCATATGATTAT
>NZ_JAUNXR010000005.1:2268-112680 GCF_030539665.1 Methanobrevibacter sp. | reverse complement strand
TCAAAAATCGATATGAAACAAAAAATAATAAAAATTATAAGGTTTCAACAAGACTGGTTAATACTTGATTAAGCAAATAATAAGTGTCACTAATAGATTTTAGAAATATCCGTTATCTACAGATTTCTGACAGGTAATAGATATGTACTTAATTGGAAAACAGGAGATGAAAAAATAATAGAAACCTCGATAATTTCAATCCCTGAAACCTATTAGTACGAAAAGATTATAGCAACTATTATTTAAACATATCTAATTATACTTAAACAAAATTAATAAAAAAATATAAAAAAACTATTTTTATCAAATTAGAATTAAATAATTATGAATAATTTTAAATAAAATATAATTTATTCTGAAAAATTTTTAAACGATCAACATAAGTCTAAAAAAAATATAGAAAAAAAACATATTGCAGAAAAGATTTCAAACAGGCAACAACAAGCCCCTAGAGTTTCGAAAATATCATTATTGATAAGCTAATGTTTTGGTAATAGACATATGCTTTTCATTGAGTAGGATATGAAAAATACAACCACTTATAATAACTACTATTTTCAAAACTCAGAGGCTTATTATATAATAAGTAGAAAAATATTTATAAATTTTTCGGAAAATAAGACAAAATATTTGAATAAAATATCAAAAATAAATAAAAAAATATTATTTTATTAATAAAAATCAAATAATATTCTATCATAATGAATATAATTTATTAAAAATATTAAAAAATTTTCAAAAAATAAAAAAGATTTAAAAAAATGACCAAAAAAAATTTAAAAATATAATCATGATTGAAAAAATTAGATAAATTTTAATAAAAAAATTAAAAAAATGAATGAATGAAATTAGAATACGGATAAATCAAATTAGTTGGATTGTCTCCAAGTATTCCCGCAGTTTGTACAGCGAATAAAGTATGTTGGTGCTTCATCTGCAGATCTTGTTTGTACAACCCACCAAACACCTTCGGTTCCACCACATTTATAACATGTGATCTTTTTGGTAGGCATTGCATTGCTTGCTTTATCAGTAACTAGAACTTCCATTTGAGGATTGATCTCACCCTCAACTTTATAATTCTCTTTATCATCTAAATCTGATTCATAGCCACAGCTACATTTTAATTTTCCGTTTTTTGGAAGTAATACAGAACCGCAATCCGGACAAAATTCCATAAAAAATCACCATAGAAATATTAGCTATAAGAATATATAAAAATTTTGAAAAAAAAAGAAAAAATAATTTGAGGTTAACCCTCAACCATAATAAGCTTACCCGATGACGGATCCTTATAAACCTTACCCATTTCCATATACCCCTGACCTGAGCTTTCTGACACATCAGGAGTTTCATTTAGTAGTTTACCCTGATCCACTTCACTAACCTGCTTCATTTGTTCCATGACCTTTTGCTTTTCATCCTGGGACATGTCGGAAAATACAACGCTTTGCATATTCCAACTCATAACGATGAAAATTAAAAAACCTACAGCAATAACAAGCATTGCATCTACAAGGTTAGCAGTTCCAGCCATAGGATCCTCTTCAACCTGAGAATGCCTACGTCTTCTTTGCTTTTTTCTAACCATAAAAAATCCCCTTATCTACCCATATAATCTAGAACAGCATCAGATAAGGCATCTAAATCTGAAATGTATTTATCATACCATCTTCTTCTGATTTTGGAAATTACATAACATAATGCACCACAACCAATACCAACAATTGTTGTGTTAAATGCAACAGTCAATGAATCTGCAAGTAAATTAATATCCCCAGCACCTAATGCTGCAAGACCTGGCCCCATAGGAATTAAGGTACCCATCAAACCTAAAGTTGGCCCAATACGTGTAATAATATCAGTTTTTTCTAAAGTTTTATCAATTTTTTCTTCCTCATTTTCAACTAGCTTACGTGCTAACGCTTCTCTTGTTACCTTATCCAACTGTTTGGAGTCAGCTATTTCGGTTAAAATCTTCTTTTGTGAATTTGGAATTTTCACATTATCAATAATATTTTTTAAATCCTCAATTGAAAGGGCAGTGCTTATGCTGAAAATAGCATCAGAAATCGTAGAAACCGAAACCTTCTTTCTTGAAGTATATTCTGATATAAAACCACCTAAAACTATGATTGAAATAGCCACCAAAATTAATAAAATAACCAGAACAGGAATAGACAAACTTTGAGAGATTACATCCAAAGTTCCTGTCAAATATTCGCTGCCTGCTATAGTTGTACTCATAATATCACCAAATCATTATTTTAAAAGAGCTTCACTTCTTTTATTCAAAATTACGCCTACAATAATCAATAAAACAATTATTAAAATTACTCCCAAAATTGTTCCAGGAGAGGATATACTAAGAGAATTTGAACTTTTTCCTAATGCTTCTATAACATTTGGGATTACAATAGCAGATAATAGGAAATAAGCTCCTAAAAATAGCATAAAATTACCTAAAACAATAGGATATGGTTTTTTAATAAGGTTCATGATAGTATTTGAAGCAAAAAATGTTATTGCCATAACAGCGACTAATGCAATAGCTACAATTATGCTTAAATGAAATATTCCTATACCAATAGCTGGAGCAACAACCAATATGCTTACTACTATTGATCCGAAACAACATGGGCATGGTGCGATAACAACCAAACAAGTAGCAGTGCTTGTGTTTTTCTCATGCACTTTCCACTCCCTAATTGTTAATAAACCTGCAAAAATCATAATAAGTGCCATTAAAACATAAAACAAACTGTTATATGAATAAATAGCTGCAGTTAATTCATCTGCGAAAAATGAAGCAATATATGAAACTATTAAAACACCTATAGCATAACTACCGCAAATGCCTGCAAATAATTTTTTAGGTATGTCCGCAAGGCCTGAAGCCAAACCTAACTTAAACCCAAATACTAAAACGGCGGCAATTACTCCCAATTGCCATAACATATTCATTATATCCATTTTTTCTCACCATATTTTATTGAAATTCCAATATGATTAATAATTTATAAATTATACTATATAAATTGTTTTTATAGAAAATTAAAAATCCAAAGACTTATAACAATTATAATTGGGAAAAACTGAAAATAAAAAGGTTTAAAGGATTTTTATAAAAAATTAAAATAAACTTAAATAAAAAAATAAAAACAATTTTAATAGAAAAATTATAAAACAACTTTTATTAAACAGATGAAAAAATAGGCAGAGCAAACATTAAATTTAAAATTATAAAAAAATAAATAACTAATCAAGTAATTATTATAGGTAAAACCATGATTTGGGACAAAGAAAAAGAATGTATGCCAAGAGAAGAACTTGAAGAACTACAATTAAAAAAACTTCAAGCAATAGTAAAAAGAGCTTTTAATAAAATTCCTTATTACAATAAAAAATATAGTGAAGCCGAAGTATATCCTGAAGATATTGAAACTCTTAAGGATATTGAAAAACTTCCATTCATTACAAAAGATGACTTGCGTGAAAGCTATCCATTCGGATTGTTTGCAGTAGATCAAAAAGAAATTAAAGAAGTTCACTCATCCTCAGGAACTACAGGCAAACCAGTAGTTTCCGGATACACTGAAAAAGATTTAGATACATGGGCAGAAACCATTGCAAGAGGACTTACAATGATGGGTCTTGGAGAAGACGACATCATACAAAATACTCACGGATATGGATTGTTCACTGGAGGATTTGGAGTTCACTACGGATCCCATAAAATTGGAGCTACAATCATACCGATTTCAACAGGCCAAACAAGAAGACAGATTGAAATTATGAAGGACTTTGGAAGTACTGGATTAATTTTTACACCATCATACGGTATCCATTTAGGAGAAATTGCACTAGAGGAAGGAATTGACCCTAAAAAACTAAACATCAAAGCAATCGGATTTGGAGCTGAAATGTGGACTGAAGAAATGAGGCAGAAAATCGAAGAGATATTTGGTGCTAAAGCATTCAACATCTACGGATTAACTGAACTTATGGGTCCTGGTGTTGGAATCGAATGTATCGCCCAACAAGGCCTTCACATTCCTGAAGATATCTTTTACCCAGAGATTATTGATCCGATTACAAAAGAGAATTTAGGTCCGAATCAAAAAGGTGAACTGGTTCTTACAAACCTTGAACGTGAAGGAATGCCTGTAATCAGATTCAGAACAAAGGACATCACCTCCATTACCTATGAACCATGTGAATGTGGAAGAACCTTTGCAAGAATGAGCAGAATTACAGGAAGATCAGACGATATGATTAAGGTAAAAGGAGTAGCTATTTTCCCATCACAAATAGAAAAGGCATTGCTCAAAGTTGGGGAAGTTGAACCTCATTACATGATTATCGTAACAAGACCTGACGTATTAGATGAAATCGAAGTAAAAGTTGAAGCGTCTGAAAGTCTTTTCTTTGACGGTGTTAAGGAAATGGTTAACATACAGCAAAAAATCGGAAAATCAATTGAAAATGAGACTGGAATTAGAGTAAAAGTAACACTTGTTGAACCTAAGAGCTTACCTAGATTTGAAGGAAAAGCCAAAAGAGTAATTGATGAGAGAAATTTACATTAAGGGGAGATTTAAATGAAAATCAAGCAATTATCAATTTTTTTACAAAATAAGGAAGGAAGCCTTTATGATGCTTTGGAAATTTTAACAAATGCAGATATCAATATCAAAGCCCTTTCACTTGCTGATACATCAGATTTTGGAATTTTAAGAATAGTGGTCGACGATCCTGAAAAGGGTATTGAAATACTTAAGGAAAACAATTTCCTTGTAAAGCCAACAGAGATTGTTGCCATTGAAATGGATGATTCTCCAGGAGGACTATCTTCAATTTTGGGAATCATTAAAAAGAACAATATTGATCTTGAATATCTGTATGCTTTTACTCATAACAAGGCAGACAAAGCTATTCTCTTACTTCATACAGACAATTTGGATGAATTAGTTTCATCTTTGGAAAAAGAGGATGTTGTAATAGTAAGTCCGGAAGAAGTGTATAACTTATAGAGTAGTAAAAATACTACTCAAATCTTATTTTTTTAAAAAAATTATAAAAATGACTTGAAAAATTCTTCAAACTCCTCATCATCCATTGGTTCTGGAATTGAATAGTTTGAATTATTTAAAATATTTGAAGCAAGCTTTCTGTATTCACTAGCTTCTTCTGATTCGGGATATTTTTCTACAACAGTTTTTGCATCTAATTCACTTTCCTGAATTAAATTACTCCTATTAATTATACCACATAGATTAGAGTTAATTTTTTTAGCAAATTCCTCAACAATTTCAATTTCATTATCTACATTACGGCAATTGCAGATAATCCCTGCCAATTTTCCCTTGAGTTTCTTAATTCCCTTAACAATATTGTTAGCTGCATACAAGGACATGTACTCACCAGAAGTAACAATAATTACCTCATCAGCATATTTTTCACGCAAAGGCACTGAAAAACCTCCGCAAACAACATCCCCCAGGACATCATAGATTACAATATCCAAATCGTCATTAAACACTTCCATGTTTTCAAGCTTCTTCATAGCAACAATTACGCCACGTCCGGCACAGCCGACACCAGGTTCGGGACCTCCGCTTTCAACACATTTTATGTTTTTATAGCCTTCAAATACCAAATCATCACGAGAAGGATTTCTATTATCTTTCAAAGTGTTAACAACTGTAGGAATTCTTTCACCATAAATTGTACGTGTTGTATCTGCTTTCGGATCACAACCAATAACCAAACAATCAAGTCCATCATCTGCATAAACCGCTGACAAATTAGCTACAGTAGTACTTTTTCCAATTCCGCCTTTCCCATAAATAGCTATTTTCTTAATCATTAACATCCCTCTCAATCAATTTATATAAAAAATCATTTTCACGTGCCTTAAAAGGAAGTGCAACAGCAACATTGCATCCTTTCGGAGCTTCTTCAATGTTTTCTCCTTCAATTTGCATAGAATCAACAATGTGTTCACGTGAACCTGTAGTAGTACCTTGAATTAATATCTTATCTCCAATTTTCAAATCATCATGAATCTTAAGTTCCGCTACCTTAACTTTATTATAATAATTTACAACACGGCCAATGTCCTTTTTAATGTATTTGGATTGATTGTCTTCGCTTTTCTCAAATGGTATTTTAAAGTAAAAGCCCGTATCGAAACCTCGATTAAATACCTCAGACAATTCATCCACCCATTTAGAATCTGTGCTGTAGTTATTTGAATCCTCCAAGTAACTGTCGATTGCCTGTCTGTAAATTCCAGTAACCTTAGCCGCATAATCTGGGCTTCTTCCCCTACCTTCAATTTTAAAACTAGCAATTCCCGCATCGATAAGTTCTGGAATATACTCTATCATACACATATCCTTTGGTGAGAAGAAATTGGTCCTATAAGAACCGTCATAAGATTTTGAAATAACAAAAGACTCATCATCAATTTCAGTTATGTTGGAAACGTTGTCCTCAGAATCTTCATCAAATGAAAGAGTCCAATTTTTACGACATGGCTGTAGACAGTCCCCACAATTTGCACTTCTGCCATATAACGCATTGCTTAAAAAACATCTTCCAGAAATCGCCATGCACATTGCCCCATGTACAAAAACTTCTGTTTCGATAGGGGAATTTTCAGTAATCTTTTTAATCTGATCTAAAGAAAGCTCTCTTGAAAGAATGGCTCTTTTAGCCCCTAATTTTTTAAGAGTTTTTAAAGTAAAAGAGTTGGATATGTTTTCCTGGACACTAATATGAGCTTCTAGCCCATTGTCAACAGTGTCTTCAATCAAACCAATATCCGATAAAATAAGGCCATCAATATCTGCTTCAGCAATCAACGGCAAATTTTCTTGAAGTTTAACAGCGTCATTTTCATTTAGGACGATGTTAGTGCAAAGATATGTTTTAGCAGAATATTCTCTGGCTATTTTTGATACCTCTTTAAGATCATCAAAAGAAAAATTGTTTGCATTGGCCCTCATATTATAATCATCAAGACCAATGTATGTAGCATCTGCACCATTTTCAAGAACGGAACGCAAAGCTATGAAATTTCCTGCCGGAGACAATAATTCTACCATAAAAAATCTAAGGTTTATAATAAGTTTCTGCTTCTATATCATCCGGAAGGTCAGTAGGGTAACATTCATTAAGACAGCCCAAACATAAATCATCTGCAGGCATTCCAATAGCCTTTACCAATGATTCCAAACTAATGTAACCTAATGAATCAATGTCAAGTTGTTCTCTTATTTCCTCCACAGTATAATTTGCAGCAATTAATTCTTTTTTAGTAGCCATAGCCACACCATAATAACATGGAGCTATAACTGGAGGACATCCAACTAAAAAGTGAATTTCAGCAGGCTCCGCTTCTTTTACAAGTTCAATTAAAGATTTTGAAGTGGTCCCACGAACAATACTGTCGTCAATCAAAATAATTTTCTTGCCTTTGATTGCATCTTTTATAGGATTTAGTTTAAGTCTTACTGCAAGCTCTCTCTCTTCCTGTGTTGGCATGATAAAAGTCCTTCCAACATAACGATTTTTAATTAAACCTTCACCATATGGAATTCCAGATACTCTTGAATAACCAATAGCTGCTGGAATTGAAGAGTCAGGAACAGGAATTACAACATCTGCATCAATTGGGAATTGTTCATAAAGCTGTTTTCCAATATTCAATCTAGTTTCATACACATTAATTCCGTCAATTGTACTGTCGGGCCTTGCAAAGTATACATATTCAAACATACAATGAGCTAAATGAGTATGTTTAGTAATTTCTAAAATATGAGAATTGATTTCATTATTTTCAAAGTAAACAACTTCTCCAGCTTCAACATCACGAATAAACTTAGCGTTAATAACATCCAATGCAACGGTTTCTGAAGCTACAATATAAGATCCGTCCTTTTCACCTATGCATAAAGGCTTCATACCTGCAGGATCACGAACAGCATACAATTTACCATTTACAAGAATGGTTAAAGCATAAGAACCTACGAGTCTTTTAGAAACTGCTTCAATGGAATCTATAATATTCTTTCCATGGTCGTGATGCTCCTGTTTGAGCATATAACATATAACCTCAGAATCAGTGTTTGATTTAAATTCATAACCTTCCTCTATCAATTCATCTCTTAAACTTGCGGAGTTTACAATATCCCCATTATGAGCCATTGCTATAAATCCGTCATCGAAATCTGTAACAAAAGGTTGTGAATTTTCAAGTTTTGACTGGCCTGTAGTAGAATATCTTACATGACCAATACCCATATTACCAACAAGATTATTGATTTCATAATCTCTAAAAACGTCAGTAATTAATCCCATACCGCAGTAATAGTTTAATCCAGAATCCGGATTATAAGTAGCTATTCCTGCAGACTCTTGACCTCTATGCTGAAGCGCATATAAACAAAAATAAACAAAATGAGAAACATCCTTTGAAGTATCTTCACAATGTATTCCCACTACTCCACATTTATCTTGCAATTCCCCATGCATGTATAAACTTCCTTCAAATTATATAGATATTAATTATTATCTTCATTCTACTATAAATAATTATTAATCAAAAAAATTTGTTATATTGTCAGAAATGTTGAAATCAGAACTGTTTTCAGAATCTACATTTTCTTCACGATTCATATCATCTAATTCATCTTTTAATGAACCATAATCATTATCTAAAAGCATTAAACTAGTATTAACGATTTTAAGCCATTCAATTGCAGATTGCTTATCTCTAGCACCAATATAACCCTGACCAATAATAATATCCTCTGGTTTAAATTTATTTGTAGCTAAAACTACCTTATCTTCGTTTGATATTTTTTCTTTAAAAATTTCTAGCCAAAGTTTTTCTAGATTGAATACTTCCAAGATATCTTTTTTATGAATATCTTCAAAACGTGCTTTGAAAGTTGAGAAATTAGATTTTAAATTGGAAATAGTATCTTCAAGATTAGATATTTCCTCTTCCAAATCAATATTGCTCTGATTAATAACCTTATTTTCTTCGATTAGCTGATTATAATCATCCAATAAGTTATTGTATTTTCTAGTTAAGTTTAATAATTTGTTTTCTAACGTGTGAATATTAACTATATTTAAAGAATAAGTAAGACCTGCTTTTATAATGGCATTTAGAATCTCGGTTTTTGCAGAACCATAATCGAAATTATTATGATCATCGATAATATTGTTATAATTGAATAATCCTATATGATTATAATCGTCTTTCAATTCATTAGAAAGAATATTGTAAGTCTCATCATGGCCAGAACCACCAATCAATATGATATCTGCACCATCCGCTACTTTTTTAGCTATTTCCAAATCGGTGGTTGGGATAATTGATGATACAATAATATTATAATCCGTTTCCAAGTCAATATTGTTAATGGATTTTGATACGAGTTCAGCCATTTCAGGACCTGAAACAATCAATCTAACATCCACCTTACTTACAGAAGAATTATCAATATTCATATTATCTAAATTCCATTGATTTTTTTATGCCAATTCCAAGCAGAATCAATAATTGTCTCCAAATCGTGTTTAGGTTTCCATCCCAGTTTATCTTTAATTTTAGAAGAATCTGCAACCAATATTTCAGGGTCACCTTCTCTACGATTACCTATATTAACAGAAAAGTCCTTTCCAGTGACCTTTTTAGAAGTGTCGATGACTTCTTTAACTGAATATCCTTGACCATTTCCTAAATTAAATACATCCGAATCGTTTCCTTCCTTCAAATATTCATATGCTTTAATGTGAGCGTCAGCCAAGTCGTTTACATGAATATAATCTCTAATGCATGTTCCATCAGGAGTATCGTAATCGTCCCCATAAATAGAAATATTATCCCTAATTCCACTAGCCGCATCCAATATCAAAGGGATAAGATGGGTTTCAGGATTGTGAAGTTCACCAATTTCACAATCGAAATCACATCCTGCAGCATTGAAATATCTTAATGAAACATAATTAAAATCACCCTTTTCAGCCTCTCTTTCAAGAGCCTTTTCAGTAATGAATTTAGAATGGCCATAAGGATTGATTGGTTTTAAATCCTGATTTTCTGTAATTGGAACCTTTGTTGGATTCCCATATACAGCTGCAGTTGATGAAAAAATTAGTTTGTCCACATCAAATTCCCTCATTAACTGCAAAAGATTTAAGGTATTTTTATAATTATTTTTTAAATACATTTGTGGTTGTTGAATAGATTCTGCAACTGAAGTAAAGCCAGCAAAGTGCATTACAGCGTCAATATCATATTGTTCAAATATTTCACGAATGTCAGAACTACCAATGCTATTGTTGACAAATTCTCCCCACTTAACAAATTCTTCATAGCCATTTACAAGATTATCCAATACAACAGTATCATAACCTGATTTATTCAAAGCCTTATTAGTGTGAGAACCAATATAACCGGCTCCACCAGTTACCAAAATCATTAATAAATCACCTATAATAATTTACCTAATTTAAGTAATGCCTTAGGAGATACTTTGATTAAACTTTTAACAAGCTCTGTAGTAGAAATTTGTTCAAAGTTTACATCTTGGAAAGCTTCCGCGATATTATCAAGTTCAGCATCATCTAAAGTTAACATATACTCTTGAACTTTCTTATATTTGTCAATTTCATGTTTTAAGTCATCACGAGCTCTTTTATCATACTCTTTAAGGAATTTTTTAGAGCAGTCACCAGCTTCAATAGCTTCAGCAGCTACCTGACCAGCATACATTCCACCAGTCATTCCGCTGATAATTCCTCCACCGGTTAATGGATTAACCTGACCTGCAGCATCTCCACAGATTAAAAGGTTGTCATCATACATCTTTTTAGGCATTCCGCCAACAGGATCCCCACCTACATTTAATTCAACAGGCTGTGCGTTTTTAGTGTAAGGACAATTTTCAATAAACTCATCCAAATATTCAATAGCTGGTTTATCTGCCTTATGTGCAAGAACTGCCAAACCCACATTAGCAATATCATCACCTTTAGGGAAAATCCATACATATCCACCAGGAGCTACGCTACCGAAATAGAATTCAATTACTCCTTCCCTTTCAAATTCAACACCAACCATTTCATATTGAATACCTGATTCCATCTCTTTCGCTTTAGTGGTAGGTTTCATTCCAGCCCATCTTGCAACATGACATTCAGGACCGTCAGCACCAATAACGATTTTGGCTTTAATGTCTTCTTTTTTACCCATTGATTCAGTATGGACAATATAACCATCATCAACTTTTTCAAGACCTGTCGCTAAGGTTTTTACTTTAATTTTAGCTCCGGCACGAGCTGCATCCATTGCCATGTATTTATCAAATACTTTTCTTTCTAAAATATAACCTGCTTCAGGCAATTCGATTTCCTCTTGAGTTAACCAAACATCAGTCCCATTTGGTGAAACTAATCTTATACCATCAATTTCTTTTGTAATCCAGCGTGGATTTAAATCTACACCAACTTTTGCAAGTCCTTTTTTAGATACTCCTTCAGCACATCTTTTAGGAGAACCTATTTCAGATTTTTTATCCATCAAAATAACATCTGCTCCACCTAGAGCAGCATATCTTGCTGCAGTTGAACCAGCAGGCCCAGCACCTATAACCAATACATCAGTTTCAATCATAAAATCTCTCCTTATTCCTCTTTTTCTAATGCGTCAATAGGGCAAGCCTTAACACATGTATCACATTCTCTACAATCTTCATCATTAAAGACTAAACTATATTCTTTAACTTCAATTAAATTTCTAGGGCAAACACCTGCACATTCACCACAAAATGAGCACCAATCTTTAACAATCATAGTAAATACTCCTAAATAATTATAAAATATTTCTATTATGAATTATTAGTTTTACATTATATTTAAAATTATATATTAAAAGATAAAAATAGAAAAAATAAAAAAAAAAATAAAGCTTTAATAGCTATTTAATGAAAAAAAATTCATTTTATAAGTAAAACCGGAACATTTCCGGTTCTAATAACTCTTTCTGAGACACTGCCAATCTGATTTTCATTTAAATCATCATCAAATGTATCTGAACCGAAAGCATGCATAATTACCAAATCTGCACGGGTTTTACGAACAATGGTAGCCATATCCCTTAAAGGATCGCCAGTAATTAAATGTTCAATTGTACTGACACCTGCATTATTGGCCTTTTCCGTGACTTTACCAAGAAGATCATCACCTTTATCTTCCTCATTGTCATAGCTATTAGCTGAAAATTCTTTCAAAACATGAACAGCAACTATTTTGGAGTTGAACTTTTCCGCAATAGCTATTGCATAATCAATAGCCTTGTCACTATACTTAGAACCGTCAACAGGAACCATTATGGTATCAAACATCGACTACTCCCCCAAAAGATAGCTAGCGTCACAATAGCCAATAAAATCATTTACTATTTTATCAACATCTGTACTGTCGTCCTTGATTTTACCGTCGTCCATGAATATTGCCCTATTACTTAATTCCTTAATGAAATCAGTGTTATGAGAAATCATTACAATGGTAATCTCATATTTCTTGGATATCTTTTTAAGAGAGTTGGTAACTGTTCTTAAGGTAATAGGATCCAAATCTCCAAACGGTTCATCCAACAATAAGAATTCAGGTTTAGAAATCAAAATTAAAGCAAGCATTACCCTTACCTTTTGACCACCTGAAAGTTCATATGATTTTCTGTAAAGTACATCCAAAGGCAAATCAAGACTTTCGAAGATATCTTCCACAGCTTCACGAGTTGCAGTTTCAGGGAATTTCGGGAACAAATCATTCAATATGTCCGGCATTAATCCCACTTGCTGCAGACGTGACTTTGCTTCTTGTTCAGGCAAATCTGTTAATAAATAAAGAGAATCCAACAATTCATCACCTAAACCCAATCTTTTAGCTCTTTCCTTAGCCTCCTTTACAATATTGTGATTTTTATAACCCAATCTTACGGCCAATTGATTCAAAACAGTAGCGTAATGGTTTAAAGCAAATTCCTGATGCATGAATCCCAATTTACTTCTTACAGCCATTCTTCCCATACCTGGAATGTCTATATCGTGCCATTCACCATCAACCTTATAGTAAATGTTACCTTTATCCGGATAGTCAAGACCGCCTAACAACCTTAAAAGAACTGTTTTTCCAGCTCCACTAGGACCTATCAAGCTCAGGATATTCTCTTTTTTAACCTTGAAATTAATGTCATCCACATTCAATACTTCCCCACCAGTTAAAAGATAGAATCTTTTATAAACATCCTGAACATCAATAACATCTTCATCAGTAGCTATATTTTCAATATCAACAATAGGTTCCATTTCAGACATGAAATCATCGGTTATTTTAATCGGATCTCCCTCTTCTTTTATTTTACCGTCCTCAAGAAGAATGACCCTGTCTGCCAAGTATTTTTGAATATCTGGAAGGTGTGATACTACAACAACTGTAATATTCAACTCCTCATTAATCCTTTTAATAGCTGACAATATTTCTTGTTTAGTTTTAGGACATGCCATAGTAGCTGGCTCATCTAAAAGCAATACCTTAGGTTGTTTTGCAAGTTGACGAGCGATAATGAGTCTCTGTTTTTCACCACCACTTAATACAGAGGCATAATGTCCTGATTTGTGGGAAAGAGATACTAATTCAATAATCTTATCTGCTTCCTCTCCAAATTCACTTTCAGCCAAATCAAAATCAGTTCCTGCCTCATCTTCATATTCACGAGCATATAACTTTCTCAAAACATTTTCACGTACTGTTTCTGGCCATAAACCAAAAGATCTTTGAAGATGAATTGCAGTTTCCTTTTTAAGCATGTTATAATAATATTGGGATGATTTAGAATCTACAGTAACATCACCAATTGTAATACTGCCTGAACTAATACGCTCTACACCACGCAAAGCTCTTAAAAGTGTAGTTTTTCCAGATCCACTTTTACCGATTATTCCAAGAATTTCACCATCTTTTACTTCAAAGCTAACATCATCCAAAGCGGTGATTTCGTTACCGTCATCTAACTTATAAATCTTACTTACATTTTCTACTTTTATCATAATCATGCCCCTTTTAAAGTAATGTTATATTAATAAGAATATATATTTATTTGCATGTTAAATAATAAAATAAGTGATTAAAATGAATTGTGAATCAAAAATAAATGAATATTTAGATAAGATTGGAAATGATAAGCTCCTCATGGAAACCCAATTTGCACATATGGAAACCGTTATTAAAGAAAATGAAGATATGGACTACAACACACTAGTCAATCTCTTATCTAACTTTAATACCATCAATATCAAATATGAACAATTATGTAACGACCTAACATTATTCATATCTCTTTTTAAACCTAAAGAAGAGCAAGAAATTAGAATATATAAGACTGAAGAGTTAATTGACTTATTTGAAAAAGAAATATCCAAAATCGATAATAGCCAATAAAAAAAAAAGCTATTATACTTATTTTTTTATTTATTTAATACTACTGCGGTTCCGGTAGCATCAGTTGAATTTTCAGCTATTACTTTTCCGTTTCTAAGCAATTGAACTTTTAAAGGCAAACTTCCGGATACTTTTTCTATGGAAACTGTTACGTTATCCCATGAAGCACAATCCAGCCTTATTGTTTTATTTCCAGTGCCTGAAATATAATTTATGTGATTCGGTTCTCCTGCTTGACCTGCCCAACTACCATCACAAACAATGTTTACCTGATAAGGATAGTATGAATTATCACCTATGCTCTCATTGTCTGTAACTACATTTAACGATGATTGTGGTGTTGGTTTTGTCATGTTATAAACCATGGAGAACAATAAAAATGCAATTATAATAATTCCAATCACAATTAATATCTTTTTTCCAGTACCTATATTCCAACTTTTGTCTCTCTTTCTTCTAGACCCGTAATTTGTATTGGGATCTTGAAGTGGATATGTGCAATTTCTACAGTATATATCAGAAATATCATTTTCATAACCACATCGAGGACATCTTACCATTATTACACCAAATTATCTTTTGTTATAACAACTTTTTTTATATTATCATATTTAAAGTTAATGAAAAATCGGCTTAAAAATGCCTTTTTTTCTTTATACTTAAAAAATTAAGAAGCAATAGATTAGTTAATAAAAAATAGCTTTATAATTTAAAAATAAAGAAATTATAGCTTATTAATTTTAACTTATAACTTAAACTAAAAATAAAAATTCCATGAAAATCAAATAATTTCAAAGAAAGAATAATAAAATTGATTAAATCAATAAAAATCATTGGAAATAGATTAAAATAAATAATACATATAAAATACAAATTATTAAATTAAAAAATAAATAAAGAAAGTTGATAAATAAAAATGAATAGATTATAGCAATAAAAAACAAAAATAAATAACTCTACTCTTTTTTATCAACCCTTATTTCACGACCCTCATTCCTGTTACGATTATACTTTGCCCTATTATAAACATCCATAGTTCCATAAAAAATATCATCTGCAAGGTTTCTGCCCAAATCTGAAAATTTTTCAAGCCTATCAGTATTATCTACAAGGATGTTTTTGATTTCACCCTTTCTTTCTTTTGCCCTACACTTAACATCATCCAAATCAAGATCCCAATTTGAGGACAAATCCCTTAAATGCTGTTTGATATCATCCTTAAGTTCAGAATAACCATTGTTTGAACACTCATCTTCATCTTCAAAATTTTCCTCTTCAATAATTTCATCTTCAAAGAACTCTTCATTTTCGGACACGTCAATCTTATCCTCTGTTTTATCAGGAATTTCACTTACGTCCAATATTTTTATTTTAACTTTTTCATTCTTATCCATGACAACCATCTCCTATTCATGATAATAATTATAAACGTTTTCAGCCACTTTTCTATTCATGCTTTTAACGTTTGCAAGCTGATCAACAGTAGCTTCCTTAACCTTATCTATTGAACCTAGTTCCTTTAAAAGGTTTCTCTTACGATTCTGTCCAATACCAGGAACATTGTCCAAAGATGATTCTGAAATTTTCTTACTCCTGAGTTTCCTATGATAAGTAACGGCAAACCTATGTGACTCATCCCTTACCTGCTGCAATAAATGTAATGCCTTATTGTCTTTAGGGATGATAATTGGACGTGAAGTATTGGGAATGTAAATCTCTTCAAATTCCTTAGCTAGCCCAATAATTGGAATATGTTCTAAATTATTCTCCTTCAAAACCTGACAGGCCATTCCTAACTGGCCCTTACCACCATCAATGACTATCAAATCCGGTTCGCTATCCTTATCTATTCTCTCGAACCTTTTGGTTAAAAGTTCCTTCATCATTTCAAAGTCATTAGGTCCTGGAGTATCTATTCTAAAATGCCTATATTTCTTTTTATTGGGTTTTGCATCTAAAAATGAAACTTTAGAACCAACAGCCAATTTTCCAGAAATGTTACTGATGTCATACCCCTCTATCACTCTTGGAAGCTTTTCAAGTTTCAAATATTTTTTAAGCTCAATTAAAGAGTTTTCCAATTTTTTCTTTTGATGCCTTATTATTTCAGCATTCTTTTGAGCCATATTAACCAATCTTAATTTTATTCCTTTTTCAGGAACTTTGATATAAACTTTATTTCCCCTCAAATCGGTTAACCATTCTTCAAGCAATGAAACCTCCCCAATGCCCTGATTAATGATAATCTGTTTGGGAACATGACGATTGTATCCGTAATACTGCTGTATGAAAGCATAAGTGACTTCCTCATTCGAATCATATTCCGTTCCATTCATTAGGAAATCATCTTTTCCAACGATTTTTCCATTTCTAATCGCCATTACAACAATGATGAAGTTTTCCTTATCCTCAGAAATGGCTATAATATCCTGGTCTAAGTCGTCATCCCCCAACTCTACAAATTGCTTATCCATAATATCCTCTATCGATTGGATCTGATCCCTTAAGACGGCCGCCTTCTCATAGTTTTGTTCTTCCGCAGCTTCCATCATTTCTTTTTTAAGATTCTTAACAATTACAGAATATTTTCCCTGGAAGAACAAATCAATCTTTTCCATTATTTCATTATATTCTTCCTTGGTAATTGATCCATTACAAGGAGCGTAGCACAAATCAATTTGACTGTTAAGACATGGCCCATCCATATTTCGACATGTTCTAACCTTAAAAAGCGATTTTAAGAATTTTACGGTTTTTTTAACTGAACCAACATCTGTAAAAGGCCCGTAAAAACTGCCATTCTTCGTAATGTTTCTTGTAATCAATAACCTGGGAAACTCCTCGTTGGTTATTTTAACATAAGGATACCTTTTATCATCCTTTAGACGTATGTTGTATGTTGGCTTATGTTTCTTAATAAGATTAGCTTCCAAAATTAAAGCTTCCTTTTCAGAATTGGTTACAATATACTCCAAGCTGTTAAAATGGTCCATTAAAATTTTAGTTTTTGGCCTATCCAAATTTTTTCTAAAATAAGACTGAACCCTTTTTATTAGATTTTTAGCCTTGCCTATGTAAATAATATTTTCATCCTTGTCCCGCATTATATAAACGCCAGGTTTATTCGGAAGATTTTCAGGAGATTTAACTTTAGTTGACACGTTAACAACCCCTTATTTATTAAGTTCGACAATATTATCCTTTAAAACTACCTTACCATTTACAATCATAGAATCTAAAACATTATTTATCCTAGTAGCTGTTTTTTTAGATGTTGATTTAAATCCAAAATTTTTAGATGCTTTTTTAGCTAATTTTGATAAGTCAACAGTCTTTTCATCATTTAAGATAAACTCAATGTTTTTCTCAATTTCGGCTTCAGATATAAGATCTATATTTGGCTTGTTTCTTTTTCTAATATTGATATTGTCATTTAAGCCGTTGAACAAGAAATCGTTAACCTTTGTAATATTTCCTGATTGTTCTGAAACCTCAATAGCATCGTTAAGTGTTTTTTTGAATTTGGAACCTGCTCTTTTAACTTCACAGTTTTCCCTAACTCTTTTGATTAATTCGTTAACATGAATAGGTCCTTCGACTTTCACTATGTCGCTGATTACATCAGCAACTTCCACAATGGATTTGTCATAAAGTTCTTTAGATGAATTTATTCCAATATTTTCAGCCATTACATAATCAACAATTTTAGTTTCTTCTGCAGCTTTATTTTCATTATGAATTGGAACCCTATCATATTCGTCTTCTTCGATTTCTTTTTTAATAATTTCAACCAGTTCCTCTTCATTGTTGCCATTTTCTTTATCAACTGCTTTTATTGTTTGTTCTTCTACTTTAATATTGTCATTTATATCCTCTTTAAATTCCACATTATCTCTAAAATCAAAGGAATCGTCATTTTCCACTTCAGCAGTCCTGTCAATTGTGTTTACATATTCATAAGGGTCTTCTTTTTCAATCTCTTTTAAAGATTTGCTTATATAGCTAACGTTATTCTTAAAGTTAGATAATGAACCGCGAACACCACTGCCTGATTTTTCTTTTTTATAAACACTATTTTTTCTAAGAGGATTTTTCATGTCCTGGCTTGCTTGGAAATAATCTCCAGTTTCATAATTCTCATCATAATATTTATCATAGCTATATGAACTAGTTTCATCACCATCCTTTGATGGATAGCTTTCATTAAACTCTGTGAAACTATCATCATTATTGAATTTATCTTTTAAATCATCATTATAATCTTCTGTAAAATTAATATTATCATCGGCAGAATAGTCTTTAGAAGGATCGACATTATCAAAGACAATGGAATCTTTATGAGAGCCATTATCCAAAATACTGTCAAAAACATCATCCACTATCTTGGTTGCCATCTTCTTAATCTCGTCATCCTTATCGTAAACGTTTCCATTGCTGTCTGAAGATGTATAAGGAACATCAATAATTCTCGGTTCTTCTTTGATTACTTGTTTTTGAGGTTTTTTATTGACTTCAACATCCGGGATGAATTTTTCGTTCAAATTATCGTCATAAAACTTGTTGCCTGAAACATTAAGTTTGGTTTCTCCCTCTTTTATATTGTTAACAATTGAGCTGAAAAATCCTTTATTTTTCTTCTCCTCTTTAAATTCAGATTTTTGTTCTTCAGCATCTAAATTTGATGTATTTGACTTGGAAAAAGAAGAATTCCATCTTTCATCATTTTCAATGTTGTTTTTATTAAAACTTTCTTCCTCCTCAACGGTTTTACTATCAAAACCAGCATCATCATAATTGAATGAATCGTCAAAATCATCTTCACCAAATGAATTATCAGAATCATCCCCATCTAATGAAATGCCAACATCCTCAGATGAATCACCCTTAGATATGTCAAAACCATCATCTTCAATGGAATCAAAGTCTATGGAAGAATTATGAGATTTATTGAAACTTTCTTCTTCAACATCATCATCATAAGTTGAATGAGCTACAAATTCGTCATCATGAATATCTTTATTGACCTCCTCCATTACAGAATCATCAATATTTGATTTGAACTTGATATTGAAGTTATTAAGATTAGATTGAGCTGATTTAGACTTATTATTCTCATCATCATCATTAGAGACTTCTTTAAAAAATTCTTCTTTAACATTTTCAACGTCAATAACAGGCTCCAAACCATCATCATGATCAACAACAATCTCATCCACAACATGACCTAAACCATCATCATGATCAACAACAATCTCATCAAGAGCTTCATTTCCAATATTGTCATTTATTACCTTATCAGAGTCAGATTTATCGAAAGCCAATATTGATTTGATGGAGTTTTTAAGGCCACCTGATTTCTTAGATGATTTTTTGATTGAAACTGTCCCATCATCATTGAAAACTTCATTATCTTCCTCCAATTCAATTTCAGAATCATTGATTGTAATAAAACCCTCATCTTGAGTTGAATCATCAGACATGCCAATATTTCCCAAATCATCCACAACAGTAGTATTCTCATCTATTTCATTATAGGAATTATCATCAGATGCGGCAACTTCAGAAGAATCTACAATAATGGTACCCTCATCGAAACTTTCACCAGCATTCAATGCTTCAAGAGCTGCTTTTTCAGCTTTTTCCTCTTCTTCTTGAGCCAATCTTAATTCTTCAGCTCTTTTTTCAGCTTCCAATCTGATTCTTTCTGCCTCTTCCTCTTTTAACTGTAAGTTTTCAGCATGCTTTTGTTTAGCACTAGCAATAGCATTAAGAAGTTTTTTACGGCCCAAATCCCTATTCCTATACCAATCAGTAGACCATAAATGATAAATATTCCAACCTAAACCCTCAAGAACCTGTTCCCTAAGCCTATTCCTATCACGAGCTACTTTACTTGAGGCATAAACATCACCATCAGTTGTTATTCCTAAGAAATATTGGCCAGGATTATTTTCATCAACCAAAGCCAAATCTACCTTAAATCCTGAGCTTCCAACCTGCCTATCAACAATATATCCATTCTCCTCAAGGAAATTAGCTATTGAATCTTCAAATTTTTGTTCTTTTTTAGGTTCAACCATCTGATTTCCTTCAGTCAAGTTTTCTGCATAATATAAAAATTCTTTAAGAGACTTGACCCCAAATGGAGGATTGGCTGTTAAATGCATATCATGAGCTTTGAAATTTGAAAATACGACACATTTTTCACGCGCTCTTGTAATCAATACGTTAAGACGTCTTTCACCACCATCCTGGTTTAAAGGACCGAAGTTTAAAGACATCTTACCTTCATTGTCATATCCGTATCCAACACTTATTAAAATAACATCCCTTTCATCTCCCTGTATGGTTTCAAGGTTTTTGACGAAGAAACGTTCTTCCTTATTTTCAGCGAACAATGGTTCTAATTCTGGCCTGTTTTTACGTTGGAATTCCAATTCCTCCAATATAGCATTTTTTTGAGCAACTGAAAATGTTCCAACACCTAAACTTTTAGTGTCCCCATAAGTATCAAAATGTTCGAAAATAGCTTTTACAACTTCTTTTGCTTCCCCAACATTTGCAGAACTTGATCCTCTGTCATAATAAGTATCAGGATTATAATGAAGTTTTAAACCCAATTCAGGATCATTATGAGACGGTGAAGGATAAACCAATAACTCATCATCATAAAATTGAGTGTTTGAAACTGAAATTAATGACTCGTGACGACTTCTGTAATGCCATTTAAGCATTTTAACCGGAAATGATAGCTTACACAAATGTAGAATACTTTCCATATCCAGAGATGTTGCTTCCTCCTCATAACTTTCCCCATCAGCCATTTGTTCAAAAAATGATGTAGGAGGCAATTGTTGAGTGTCACCCATAACTACTGCGGTTTTTGCTCTCATAAATGCTCCCAATGCATCCTGAGGTTTAACCTGACTTGCTTCGTCAAAGATAACCACATCAAATTGCAATTTTTCATTTGTAGGGTCAAGATATTGTGCAATTGAAAGTGGAGACATCATGAATACTGGTTTTATTTGTTTTATTAAACCTCCAGCTTTTTGAAGAAGTTTGCGAACCGGCAAATGACCGCTTTTTCTTGTAAATTCTCCTGCAAGTATTTGAGCCTCGCTTCCTTGAGCTCCGCCAAAAACGTTTGGAATGTTCTTGTTAAGTTTGTGGAATATTCTTTTACGATTTATCTCCAGAATAGTTTTGTCAAGACTTTTAAACTCATTAATCTTATTATCGTGCAATTCGCCAATGAATGTAGCCAATTGCTGATTTTCTAAAAACATTATGTTCAATAACGCATCGGCAAAATTACCGTAAACTAAAGACTTTATTTCGTCTTTTTTAATATTTCTTTTTTCTATTACATCAATAAATGGTTCGCTGTAAGAACCTGTTAAAGAGTTCTTAGTGCTTAAATACTGAGACCACAAATGAAGACTGGACAATTGCCCTCTCCAATTGTTAAGCTGTTCTTTCCATTGGTCAAAAGTAACGTCATCAACATCTCTCTTAAATATCAATTTGCTTCTTGGATTAAGTTTGTTGTTAAGTTTTGAGAGTTTGTCTTTGAAATCTTCCCCTAAAGAAATGTAATTTGATAAATTATCAGAAGCGTTGATATTGAATAGGTCTTTTGAAAGCAATTCTATTGTTTGATTTGAGAAAACACCTTCACCAACAAGCAACCAAAATTCCTTCATCCATTTTGTAATGGCCTTCAAATCATTGATATTTGCTCCCAAATACCAATATTGACCAAAGTATTGTCTTGCTAATTCCTTGTTAGATTCTATTTTGTTTTTAAAGTCAATAACTACTTTAACAGCATTCAAATCTCTTATAATTTGATTGGTATCCGGAATGCCATGCTTATAATATCTTCCTACAATATTCTCGATTTTTTTCTTGTTGCTGTTGAATAATCTGAATTTCTTATTGGCCAAATCCTGGATTTCCCTGATTAATCCATTGATATCCGCTTGAAGTATATTATCATTAAATTTGTTTAATATTCTTGATTGGGATTGATATAATTCCAAATCTTTGATTAACTTATAAGGATCATCGTTGTTCAATTTCCATATTTGTGAAGTGATTATTGAAGAATCTATAAGGGATGAATTTTTAGATTCTATCATTTTAAATGCCTTTAGCGAATTTGAGAATTCAGATAATGATTCTGGTGATTTGATACCGAATGTCTCATGAAAAAACTGCTTTTCATAAATGAAATTGTCTAAAGCTTGCAATGTATCGATTATCAAAATTTCGATCTCCCTTAAATCAGCAGGAAGCAAACTTTCAGGTGCGCATAAACTCCATGGATTCTCATTTGAAATTGTTTGATAAAGCTCGGCAACACTTTCCAGTTTAAATACCATATCATCAAGATCTTTGATTGTTATTAATTCCGGTTGGTCAAATCTCACCAAAGGAAGTATCTTATCCTTTTTGACAAAATGAACCTCTGCATCTTCCTTCATCCCATATAATTCAAATGGAGATAAATTAACCCCATAATATTTCTGATGGATTACCTCCGGATATTCATCCAACTGTTTTTTGAGAGATTCCAGCTTTCTAATTGTTTGATCCGCATTTATCTGGTCTTCAGCACGTATTGTAGCTGCTTTTTGAAGATCCTTTAAAAACTTTTTACGACGTGTCTTATGAGAATGAAGTTCTAAAACGAATTTTCCAAGACCCACGGACTGAAGCCTATCTTTTACAACTTCCAATGCGGCCATTTTTTCACTTACAAAAAGAACTGTTTTTCCTTCAGCAAGCAATTCAGCTATTAGATTTACTATAGTTTGTGATTTCCCAGTTCCAGGAGGTCCTTCCACAACCAGATTCCTTCCTGCCTTTACATCCTCAATAGCTGCAATTTGAGATGAATCCGCATCTAAAACCTGATACATTGATGCATAGTCCAGTTGAGTATCAATATCCTCCTCTTTAAACGCTTCCTGATTGTTAACTTCAGGATTAAATATTGCCTGTATTAATTCCTTTTGAGTTAAATCAACATCTTTATCCCAGCTTTCAGGATTTAAGTCATTGTACATTACAAATTTAGTGAAACTAAAGAATCCCAATGCTACTTTGGAGTTAACATCCCATCCTTTCATATGCCTTGTAACTTCATGCACTTCTCTTATATAATGGTCAATAACTTCACTATATTTCTTAAATTCAAAATCAGGGAGTTCTATTCCTTCCTCTTTTAACTTAGCTTTAAGGGATATGTTGGTCTGAATTTCTTCCCCCGTCCATGAAAGTTCAAATGATTTTCCAACTTTTTTACGTTCCATTGTTACTGGAATTAAAATCAAAGGGGCCAAATTCTTTTGAGGTTTCTTATTGTCCTTCCATTCTAAAAAGCCAACAGCCAGGTAAAGAATATTGTAACCCTGCTCTTGAAGCATTGTTTTTGCTTGGTTATTGATATAAAACAATCTTTTTTGAAGTTCACTAGGAGTTAAGTTGGTTCTGAGTGTTTTATCCCCATCTGTAAACTTAGAAAAGTCTATTGGAGAATGATTCCAAATTGAAAAACGAGACTTGTCCTCATTTTCTTCTTTTTTGTTAGATGCAAAATACATTTTTTTATTTTGCAAAATAAGATTTTGAAAGATATTTGCACCGGATTGGTTTTCTATAGCTATGGTCTTAGCCCTTAGCTTAAAATTAAGAAGCTGATTTCTTAAAGTTAAGTCCAGTAATTCATTACGTAAATTTTCAAATTCTCTTTCAATTTTATTAGAAGAACGATTAAACATGATGTCACTTAAATAGTACCAAAAATTCGTAAAAACTATAAAAAAACTATATACTATTTATTAATACAATTATTAATAAAGTTTTCGTATTATACTAAAAAGAGTTTAAATGATAATCAAAGAGCTAAGATGTCTTTAATTTATGAAATAAAAACTGTGAAATAATATTTTCCAATAATAATTAGTTTGAAATAAATAAAAAAATAGAAAAAAGGAATATTTATATTCCTCTATCTTGCATTCTGTCAGCTTCAGTAAGAGTGGACATTTCAATACCTTTCATTGCTTCTCCAAGACCTTTGCTGACTTCTGCTAATACTTCAGGTTTGTCATAGTTAGCTACAGCTTCAACAATAGCTTCTGCAAATGCTACAGGATTGTTTGATTTGAAAATACCTGAACCTACAAATACACCGTCTGCACCTAATTGCATCATCAAAGAAGCATCAGCAGGAGTTGCTACCCCACCAGCTGCAAAGTTTACAACAGGTAATTTTCCGAGAGTTGCAGTTTCCTTTACAAGTTCAATAGGAGCTTCTATTTTTCTTGCATATTTCCAAAGCTCTTCTTCCTCCATGCCTTGAATGGTTCTAATTTCTCCCATAACCATTCTCATGTGACGAACTGCTTCTACAATGTTTCCAGTTCCAGGTTCACCTTTGGTACGAATCATTGCTGCTCCTTCATCGATTCTTCTTAAAGCTTCGCCTAAGTTACGTGCACCACATACAAAAGGAATGGTGAATTCTTTTTTGTTAAGGTGATATTCTTCATCAGCAGGTGTAAGTACTTCACTTTCATCAATCATATCTACACCTAAGGTTTCTAAAATCTGTGCTTCTGCAATATGACCAATTCTTGCCTTTGCCATTACAGGAATAGAAACTGCATCTACAACTTCTTCAACAATGGTTGGGTCAGCCATCCTAGCTACCCCACCAGCAGCCCTAATATCTGCAGGTACTTTTTCCAATGCCATTACAGCAACAGCACCAGCTTCTTCAGCAATTCTTGCTTGTTCAGCGTTGACAACGTCCATAATAACTCCGCCTTTTGTCATTTTAGCGAAGCCCTCTTTTAAAACATCAGTTCCTTTTTCCATGAAAAGTTCTCCATTGTTAATTTTAAAATTAATATTTTTAACTATATAATTACTAGTATTTAATCATAGTTAAACTCAACAGTAACATCTACAATATTATTGTTATATGCAATTTTATTCGCAATATTTAAAATATTTTCCTTTTTATTCTCATCATCTATTTTGAGCTTTAATGTAAGAACAGATTCAATCCCATCTAATGACCATAAATGAAAATCATAAATTGAGTTTACGCCGTCAATAGCAAGAATGCTGTTTTTAAATTCGTTGACATCAATGTTTGAAGGAGATTTTTGTAAAAATATCTCCAGAGAACCCTTAAGAGTTTTTGATAAGCTATAAATTAACCAAATGCTAATACCTATTGAAACTAAAGGATCCAAAAACGGCACATCCCAAAATATGAGAATTACACTGATAATCAATATTGCAATCCATTCAAAAATATCTGCTAAAAGATGAAGCAAAATGGCTTTTTCATTGAATGTGATTCCCTTATGCAAACGATATGCAGACAAACCTTTAAAAACAATTCCCAAAATAGCCACTAAAAGCATTCCCCCTGCATCAGGTGTAACTAAATGGAACAATCTATCAATTGCCTCATAAATTACAATAATGGAAATTATTATTACCAAAGTTGAAGTTATGAAAGCCCCTAAAATTGAAAATCGGGCATATCCATATGTATAACTCTTATTGCTGTCCCTTCTGGAGATTCTTTCCAAACCCCATGCAAGACCTATGGATATGGTATCAGTTAGATCATGCAGACAATCAGCGAGAATCGCCACACTGTTTGTAAAAATAGCCCCAACTATTACAATCACATTAAAAAATATATTTAATAAAAATGCAAAAAACAAGTTTCCGCTTGCTTCCACATGATGATTATGTTTCTTTAGAACTATAAAATCACTTCCTATTTTCCATTAATAAATTTTATATATTAATTAAGTTATAAATTAGTATGTGATAAAATGGCAATGACTGGAAGTACACTCTTTTCACATATTGTACCTGTTATTTTCGGATTTCTTGGAATAATCATGATAATATCAGGAATTATGGATGATAAAAAACCTAACTTGATTATAGGAATCGTTTTATTTGTATTTGGTTGCATATCACCATTTTTAGTATTAAGTGTACTCTTATAATATAGATATTTCACCATTATGAATAGAAGTACCTATTAAAACTTTTTTTATTCCTTCTTTTTCAAGTTCTTTTAAAGACTCCTTATTGATTCCACCGGCAATTATTAATTTATCTTTAAATTCTTCGAACTCATCAAGTAACTCTTTATTAAACCCTTTGTTTGTTCCTACACTTGAAATATCCAACAATATTATTTCAGAAGGATCCAAATATTTCAATATTCTTTTTAATTTGTCTAAGGAAACATCCAAATGCTTGGAATATAACTTATTGTCCTTGATATCAATGCTTAAAACAATTCTTTCTTTTGGAAATGCTTCAAATATTCTTTGAAGTTCATCCAAACTTTCCAATGTTTCTGTTGCTACAATAACCTTATATGCATAGTCTAAAAAGAATGTGTATGATTCGAAATCCTTGACACCTCCATCAAAAATCACAGGAAGTATTGTGTTCATCATCTTAACCTGATGTAGATTATGCCCATTGCTATCAATCAAATCCAAATCAGCAACATAAACCTCTTTTGCACCATTTAACTTGAGGTTATTTGCTATTTCAACAGGATCGGATGAAGTCGCATAAACACTTTTCAATGGAGTGTATGTTTGTCTTTGACCGGATTTTCCACTAACTGCAACATTATCTTTTAAGTCTAAAACAGGAACTTTGTTAATCATATTATCATCTCTTATATGATATTATGATATGTATAATATAAATATTGTTAAAAAAAAAAGGAGGAATAAGCTATAGAATAGCTTATGTGTTTTATAGGAAATAATAGTTAATTTAATAAAAATATTTGACCCTTGCTTATAGTATTTAACTAATAGTATATAAACTTTACTTTACTTTAATTAAATTAAAGTTTACTTGAATTATTGATTAATGAAAAAAAATAAGAAAAAATAAACAAAACATCAAAATCCATGAAATATATTGAAAATATATTAAATAAGAATAAAAAATATTAAAAAAACTATAGAAAAATAAAAGAAAAATATAAAAAATTAATAAAATTAAATTGAATAAAAGAATTATTCCCTAAAATTTTCATCAATAAAAGAATCTAAACGTTCATAAGCATTGTCAACTGCCATATTTAAAGATTCTTCACTAATATCTGTAAGTTCATCAAAAAGAAGATCAACATCAACAGATACATCCAATTGATCATTTTCATAATTGATAGTGATGCCCAAATCTATATCATCAAGCTCTTTAATGGAAACACGCTTGGAAATTTCAATATTCAAAAATTCACTAAAATTTTCAGAAATAGATATTAAGTCATCATCAGAAAGAGTTTTAAGTTTAGACATATAAAATCAGGAAAAAAAATAAAAGATGGATGATTTAATCATCATCTTCATCGTCGTCGTCAGAAGGAGCGAAAGTTCCTTGCATAGCTGCTTGAATGGAGTTTTGCATTTCATTAAGTTTTTTCATAACTCTTTCTTCTTGACGAGCCATAGTTTGTTTTCTTAATTTAAGAGTTTCTAATTTTTCTTCCATATCAGCAACAGCGTCATCATAGTTTACTTTAATAAGTAAAGAACCAGCTTGTTTGAATACTTCAGTATTTGCATCAGTCTTGTTTAATTCTTCAAGAGCCTTTTCGGTTTCTTGAACTTGAATTTCAACATTTTGAATTTGCATTGTTACAGCTTGTGCTTGTTGTTGTAATTGTTGGAATTGGTTTAATTGATGTTGTATATTTTCTGGAATTTCCATTTTATCACCTACTTATTTAATTATCAACTTATTATTGTTAATTATAATATTTAAATTATACAGTTAAATTATGAATATCCAAAGATAGCTTAATCCATTTAATTACGGAATTGAAAGATGCTCTAAATGAAGTGGCATCTTGAGCATCGATTTTAATTAAAATAGTATTATCCTCAATATCCATTTCAATTGATGATCTATAATCAGGAGCTGTTTTAAGCTCTAAAATGATTGAATCATAGACAATTCTTGCTTGATTTTCATTATCGAATTCAATAGCTATTTTATTATTGATTTCTTCTAAAGGTGTTGATTCTAACATGCTTTATTCTTCTAAAATTTTAAGAACTTTAATTTTAAATTCTGATTTCTCACCAAACTTATTGAAAAATTCTATAGTAGCTATCAAATCATCGGTTCCATTGTCAATGAAAATATAATTAGCGTTATCTTTGTCTACAAGTTCAAAATTGAAAATTTTGCTTAAAATATCAAGTTTTTTAACCCTAGAGACTACAGTCAAATCTTTTGGAAGAATATGTAATCTTTCATTGGTTAAGGAAGCGGTAATCACAATAGCAAGTAAAATATCCCCTTTATTGGAATAAAATGTAACTTTACTTGGATTACCTTTAATTTCATTAACAATAGCTACATTAACCTCATCTTCTTCCAAAGCTCTCAAAAGAACTTCACGCATATTCATTTTTCCACGATTTATATAGGTGGATCCTGTTGCATGAGCAAAATTCTTACAAAACTTTCTTGTTTTTGGAGAAGGTTTTCTTGAAGTTGAAATTAACATAAGACCATCTTAAAAATAATAAATAAAAAAAGAATTACCTTGCTTTAATAATTCTTCTTACTTCTGGAACATTTTTAAATAAAATCCTATATCTGCATTTAGGACATTTATTTTCCATATAGCTTTTATGGTCTACTTCTGTTCCACAGTTAGGACATCTATACAATTATTCTCCTCCTGAGTTAGCATTTCTAATGTTACGTGCTGCAGATTTTGCCATAGGAGTTTGAGGTACGAAAGCACCGCCAGTAAAGACTGCACCACATTTTCTGCATTTCCAGATACCTGCAGCTTGTCTTTTTACATAAGGTCTGTCACATTTTGGACAAACGTGCTTTTTCTTCATATTTTCTTCAATATTTTTTACAGCTCTTTTAGCTTTTCTTCCGTATCTAGCTCCAAATCTACCTGTAATACCCACTTTTTTTGTTCTTGCCATTTAAATTCTCTCCATTTATAAAAATAAATCGTTATATTTATGAATCAAATGTAATTAAAAAAAGAATTACATTTAAAGTTATATAATCATAAAATTATCTAATATAATAATATTATGGTTACAACTATTTAAAGTTAATGATTTTCATCTTGTTTTTAAAAAAAAAGATAATGAAAAATAAAAAAAGATTATATTATTCCATCTTTTTCATTCCAATAAACATTTTTAGTATTTCCATCCTCATCCACTACAGTAGTGGTGTGTACCTCACTATCACTTGACTGTGAAGATTGTGATGATTCCTGACTGCTTTCTTTATCATTAATATTATAATCATCAATATTATGATCAACAACACCATTGTCGCTGCTGTTTACAGTTGAGTTGGTTGTATTATTTCTAATAAAAGTTTCATTATTATCATCCAGATCAGATGTTGTCATAGTGAAGACTGTGAAAGCTACACATACGATTGCAATAATCGCAACAACGATAAAGATACTCTTCTTTAAATCCATTTCAAACACTCCCAAAAAAAAAAGATTAATAAGAAATTAATCTAAAGTCGGATAATTCGGACTTTCATTAGTAATCAATAAATCATGAGGATGTGATTCCTTAATACCGCTATCAGTTATTCTGACAAAATTAGCCTTCTGTTGCATGTCAAGAATATCCTTAGCACCACAATAACCCATGGATGATTTAAGACCACCAACAAGTTGGAATAAAATTTCACTAACGGTTCCTTTATATGGTACTGCACCTTCAATTCCTTCAGGAACGTATTTGGTGTGTTTCATGTGACTTTTAGAGCCTTGGAAGTACCTATCTGCTCCTCCGTCAGCTTCACTGGTCATTGCACCCATTGAACCCATTCCACGATATTTCTTATATTGTTTTCCATTCATGACAACAATATCTCCAGGAGCTTCGTAGGATGCCGCAAGTAAATTACCGAGCATTACCGCATCTGCACCAGCACCAATAGCCTTTGCAATATCACCGGAATATCTGATACCACCGTCAGCAATTACAGGAACGCCATGCTCTTTTGCTACATCTGCAACTTGTGAAATAGCTGTAAGTTGAGGAACACCAACTCCTGCAACAATACGAGTAGTACACATTGAACCAGGACCAATACCTACCTTAAGACCATCAACACCCATTGAAATTAAGTCCTCAGCAGCTTCAGCAGTTGCAATATTTCCAACACATAATTCTGCATCGATATTTTCCTTAATTGTTTCGGTAAAGTTAACTGCATTCATATTATGAGCATGAGCACAATCAATTGAAATAATATCAGCACCAGCTTCATCAAGAGCCATTGCCCTATCAAGATCAAAAGGACCACAAGCGGCAGCTACAAGGAAATTGCCATTTTTGTCACGGGCAGCATTAGGATATTGGGATTGGTTCAAAATATCCTTAATTGTAATGATACCCACAAGTTTTCCGTCACGAAGAACAGGGAGCCTTTCAACTTTATTTTCATAAGCGATATCTAAGGCTTCTTCAGCAGTGATAGGTTCCTCGATTGTGACAACATCAGAGGTCATTATGTCCTTAACAGTCATTTCATGCCCTTTCTTTATGACTGGCCTAATATCCCTTTTGGAGATGATTCCAATAATCTCATCCCCATCCATTACAGGAAGACCGCTGATTAACTCATCATGCATTTTTTGCTGCACATCAAGAATGGTTGAATCTGGAGTAATAGTTACAACGTCACGAATAGTGATTTCTTCAGCTTCCTTTACTTTCCTAACCTCTTCCACTTGCCTTTCCTGAGTGATGTTTCTGTGGATAACCCCGATACCACCTTCCTGTGCCATGGCAATTGCAAGTTCCGCTTCAGTTACAGTATCCATTGCTGCACTTAAGACAGGAATATTGAGCTTGATTCCTTTTGACAATTCCACTTTGGTATTTACATCTTTAGGTTCCACATAACTTGCGTTAGGAGTAAGTAAAAAGTCATCAAATGTAAAAGCTAATGGGGCTTCTTGTACTTTTTTTGAAAACATTCTATCACCCTTAATTATCTTCAAATGAAGCGCATAACTCTTTAAGTTCAGCTACAGCAGTGTGATCTATATGGCCGGTGTTTCTATCTCCACCAACACATGCTGCACCTCTAATACCTACAACATCACAGCCAATATCATATAACGGTTTTAGCTGCTCTTTTTTAACAGATCCTGCAAGTGCAGTTTTAATACCGTAGCCATGTGCCTCTTCAACAAATTCTTTGAGTTGATCAATATCTAAAAAGTCAAATAATGTTTTACCGTCTTTAACTGCAGTATCCAACATTGCCAAGTCACAACCAGAATCCTTAGCTATTTTTGGAATTTCCATAGGGCCGACAGCACCGACTCTATGTGCATCAGCATATCCTGCAGCAACAACAATAGTATCAGGACTAATGTCTTTTACGGTTTTAACAACATTTTCCATAACTTCAACAGCTTCATCGTAGTTTTTAGTTCCATATAATCCTACTTTGATATAATCTGCTCCGGAAACATGAGCACCCATTGCTGCAAGAGAAACGGTTCCAGGTTTATAAGGAACATCCCCTAAAGTAGCACTTACTAATTTATCTTCAGGAGTTAGTTCTCTAATTTCTTTTATAACCCATGGAAAATTAGCACCTAAAGAACCTTCTTTAGGATTTTTTACATCAACAATGTCTGCTCCACCCTTAATAGATTCAAGAGCCTCTTCATGATTTATCGGACTTATTAATAGAAGCATGTATTTCCTCCAAATAATTTAAAATAAAAAAATATAATTATAATATATTAATATAAGATTTTCTTTATTTATAATAGTTGTTGTTTTTTAAAAAAGGAAAAATAAATTATGAAAAATAAAAAAAAAAAGGAAAAATAATTGGGGTCTAATAAGGAGAGTCATTATTTGAAATGTTCTTACTAATAACCCCATGAGCTTTAGGATAAAATCCTTTACTTTGAGATTCTTTTCTAAGCATTTCAATAATTTCATTTGTTTCAATTGAAACCGGACAATTGAGGGTGCACATACCACACAGGGTACACATATAGAGACCTGAAGAATAGCAGATTTCCTCATCTTCAATAAATTTGCTCATGGCCACTCCACGACCGCCTAAATAATTGTTAAAACCAAATTCATTACCAACAGCATTATAGACAGGACAATGAACAATACAGTTTCCACAGCCAATACATTTTAAACATTCCGCATTAGCATCACTTCTTCCATTGTCTAAAATAATTACAGCAACTCTTTCAGCACCATACATGTTTTTAAGAAGTTTTTTCTCAATATCTGCAGTTTTAGAAGGTCCTGACACTATATTAATATAGGAGGTCACATAATTTCCTGTTGCATATACCGTTTCAAGTTTTGCTATTGAAATCGCATCCTCCAAACATTCAACAAACTTGTCAATACCCACCAAAACAATATGAAGATCCATTGCTGAGACCAATGAAATATTTCCTTCATTGTGAACAAAAATCAAGGAGCCCTCTTCACTTGCAACTGCATTGGAACCACTAATACCGATTTTTGCATTTTCCAAATGTTCCAATACGTCAGCCCTTACGGTTTCCATAATGTCTCGAGCAATAGGCGCAACTGACTCGTCCAACGCATTATTTACAATATCCGTAATTTCAGCAATGTTTAAATGAGATGCAGGACCTGTTGGATGGACGGGCTTGTTGTCAACTTTCTTCAATTGAAGAATCCTATCTCCCAAATCAGTTTCAACAACCTCATAGCCAGCTTCCTTTAAAAATGTTTTAGCATCAATCTCGCCTAAAGTATTTGACTTTGATTTGGCTATTACATTAGATTCAAAATCCTTGATTAAGTCCAGAATTATGTCTTGAGCATCCTTTGCTGTTTCTGCTTCAAAAAATTCAATACCATTTCTTTTAAAGGATTCTTTAGCTATTTCCATTAGTTCTTTATTGTCCTTAATAGCATTCTCCTTTATTCTTTTAACCCTTTCTTCTAATCTTAAAACCTGAGGTGATGTTTTGATAGATGATGATCTGTTTTTAACTGTATTGAATGATTTTCTCATGGTTTCCAATTCATTTTTATTCATCTAAAACACGACCTAAAAATTCTGTTAAATCTAAAACTTCAATATCATTGTCCTTTAAGTTTAATTTGCAAAATGGACATGCAGTAATTAATAATTCTGCATCAGTGTTCAAAGCTTGACCTATTCTAGTTTTTGCAACTTGTTCGGCGATTTCAGGGTAAGCAGACTTAACTCCTCCGCCGGCACCACAACATAAGCTATTCTCCTTAACATTGTCCATTTCTATAAGATTGGCAGCTGCCCTTATGACATTACGGGGAGCATCAAATTCCTTACAATGTCTTGCCAAGTGACATGAATCATGATAAGTTACATTAATGTCTTTGCCTTTGAGTGAAATTTTTCCTTCATCAATCAATTGATCCAATAACATTGAAATATGAATAACGTCAAGACCATCATAATCCTGTTTTAATGTCTTATAACAACCGGCACATGAAGTTAATATCTTTTTGCCTTTAAACTGTTCCTGATTTTTTTCAATCTGTTTTTTAGCTTCCTTTTCAAAGCCTGTTCTAAGTAAAACTGATCCGCAACAGGATTCATCCTCTAAAATAGTGTAATCAATATCAGCTAATTTTAATAAATTTTCAGTTGCATCTGCTATTGTAGTTTCCTTTTCTCTTGCAGTACATCCTCTAAAATAAATCATAATAATATTATAACTTTATTAATAAATAAAATTGTTGATTGCTGCAAAAAAATTAGCATTCATCCAATTTTACTAAAAAAATATGATTTTAAATGAAATTTATTCAAATTTCACACTATAAAAAAAGCATTGGGAAAGACAGTTAGCTTTCCTCTTCATCATAGGATTCCTCGATAATTTCGTTATTTAACGCTATTGCACGAACAATCTTACTCATGTCCTGCTGCAACTTGTCTATCTTCATGTATAACTTGAATATCAAATAGAACATTAGCACAATAGCCACGATTACAAGAAAATCCAATCCCCTTGCAATACCAAACAATTTAGCTATGTTACTGCTTGCTTCAGGAACAAATGCGAATATTATAATCAAAAACCAGATTACGCCCCATAAAACATAGGAAGTTGGTGATTTGTTGCTATAAATTCTTTGATATAAATAGATAATAGCTATTAATGCGACAAATGAGAAAACAATTGGATATACCATCACTTTTAATCACCCTATTCAAATAATAAATGTTTTATCATGTTAAACATTATTTTAAGACCTACAATTGCATTAGTACCTTTTTCTTGAGTTTCGGGAGTATATATTGTTGTAATTGTAACTTCCTCCAACTTGATGTTATTCTCCTTGAACTGTCTTAAAAACTCAGAAGCAACAATATAACCCTGCACATTCATCTCAATTTTTTCTAATGCCTCTGCAGTGACTGCCCTAAAACCTGTCTGAGAATCACTAACGTTTACACCATAAAAAACTCTTGTAAGAATATTCATTACTGTATTTGCAAAATTTTTAGTAATTGGCATGTCTTCAAATGGCCTAACACCAATTACAGCATCTGCCCTTCCTTTAATTAAAGGTTCACAGACTTTGTCGATATCATCAATATCATGTTGCCCGTCTGCATCTAGATTAACAATATATTTCGGATTGTGTTTCAAAACAGCATCAATACCAGTTCCGATAGCGGCACCCATCCCCTGATTTATAACATGATTCAGGATAAAAATATTGTTGGGATACTTCTTTTGAGATTCAATTAGTTTTTCCAGAGTCTTATCTGTAGAGCCGTCATTGACAACAACCATTTTGAAACCGCGCTCAGCAATACTTTCAATAACCGGTTGAACTCGACCTTCTTCATTATAAGCTGGAATAACCATGAATGTATTGGCCTTATCCTCATCTGACATTAAAAATTCTTTTTGAGCCATTTATCCACCTAATTATAAAGGTCCTACATTTTCCTTTCCTTCTCTAACACCCATACCAGCTTCTTTACTCAAACCTTTTCTATGGAACATCATTTTAATAAGGTTTTGTGCATGTTCACGAGCTCTGGTTTCAGCTAACTTTTTAAGTTCTTCCGGTTTCTCTTCTTCATCCTCATGAACAAAAACTTCCAATATATGCTTATTTGTCATCAATTGAGCTATAATCAAACCAGTAGATGCCTGATTCGCACACACTTTATCTTTTTCCATTGGTCCGGGCATTCCTAAAGCCATGACAATTTCACAGCCCTCTTCTTCAATGAGAATTTTAGCTGTAACAGGCAAATCCTTAATTCCTGGAACAGTTTTTCTAATAATTTGTAGGTCTGTAGCGTTCTTTTTCAATTCATCAATAGCTGCAGCACCCATATCAAAACGAGCAAATGTTGTATCACAAATTCCAATCCTCATTATTTTCACCATCAATATATGTATATTTTTAAACATATATAAAAATTATTTCAATAATTTTTTAATTTCTAAATATGCTTCATCAATATTTAAAGGATAGAATTTATTTTTCTTAGGGATAATATCGTTATCTTCCAATTTTTCAAATAATTGAGCTATTATCGGTAGTTTTAAATTAGCTTCTTTTAGAAGTTCCTTGTTTGAAAAAATGTCTTTTGGATTTCCATCACCAATTATTTGCCCTTCATTTATAACAAATATTTTATCGGCATACTCCTGAATTAGATTAACGTCATGGGTAGAAATCAGAATGGTCATTCCCTCTTCGTTCAGTTCCTTTAGAAGATTTATTATCTTATTGGCTCCAACAGGATCAAGACCTGCTATTGGTTCATCCAAAATCATTATATCTGGATTCATAGCTAAAATTCCAGCTATGGCCACTCTTTTCTTTTGTCCGCCACTTAAATGATGGGGAGCCTTTTTTTCAAATCCTCCCATTCCTACACGGTTTAAAGCCTCAGTGACTCTTTTTTGCACTTCCTCCATAGGTAATTTAAGATTCAGCGGTCCGAATGCCACATCCTCTTCTACTGATGGGGCAAATATCTGATCATCGGGATTTTGAAATACAATGCCCACTTTCTGGCGTGCTTTAATCAATGATTTTTTATCATACTTTAGTTTTTCACCATCAATTTTAATCTCACCTTTATCCGGCCTTAGGATACCGTTAAAATGTAAAAAAAGAGTTGATTTACCTGCACCATTCTTTCCAAGAAGAGCTACGATTTCTCCTTTTTTAATATCCATATTTACTCCATTAAGAGCATTTGTTCCATCGCCATATGAATAAAATAAATTTTTCGCTTCAAGCATGTGAAAAAACTCCTCATTTTTCAATTGGTTCATATATTGGCATTTCGCCTGTATAACCTCTTGAATCAAGTGCACATTGTAATTTTTCACTTTTATCCAATGAAATTAAAAATAGATTGCTGAACAATGAACCTAAAGAACGGTAGGTTGCTTTTGTTCCCCTATATCCCAATCTTGATTCCTGTGCATTTCTCATTGTGTTTAATTCATCTAAGAATATGAATATTGTACTGTACATCAACAGTGCAATTTCAATTACGACTTTGGGAACTTTTATTTTACCCAAACAATGCAAGATGTTGGAAATTGGTGTTGTAAGAGATAAAAAGCCCAGACATGAAAAACATGCAAAGACACGACCAAAGGTGTAAATTCCCAATTCTAGAGAATCTTTGGTGATTATTAATCCAAAGAATCCAGTATTGTAAATTGCTTCACCAGTACCTGTGAAAAGCACCAGGTAAATGCTGGTAATTGCTGTAAAAATAAAAGGAATTGATATGAACTTTAAATAATCCTTAAGGGAAATCCTAGCTATTCCCATTATAACAATGGCCATTAAAACAAAAACAGTTACATCAAGATAAAGATTATTTAAAAATAAAGTTATAAGCATTATAATAATAGATCCAAACAATTTGTAATATGGATTTGTTAAAGACAACCTGTTATTATGTGCAATATAATCAATATCAAATTTCATAAAAATCAACAAATCATATATTAAACTTTAAAATAAATAAACTTAATTGAAGTAAATTTTATAAAAAAGTAAAGGAGAGTTTATTAATCCTTTTTAGATTGGCCTCTCCAATAGCCAATGAAATAACCTATTATCAAAGCACCTATTGCTGCTTGAACAGCAAACAACAAGCTTTCTATTTCGCCACTTGGAGGTTCCCAAATTGATGAAAACCAAGGCTCATATCCACTTTCTTCAATTACTTCACTTGCAGAATCATCAGAACCGCCAAAATACCCCTCTTCTTCTCCCATACCACTATGAATAATAAAAGGAGCCACCACAATAACTATTAGAATAATTATAAGAGCGATTATTGTCTTATTGTTCATTGGCCATCTACCTCCGCGTCCTCTTTTTTACTTAATAGATCAAGTCTTTCCAATAATTTTGGTTTATAAACCTTTAACCTGTCCCAGATAATCACTGTCAATATACCTTCAGCAACAGCTAACGGAATTTGAGTTATTGCAAAAATTGTTAGGAAATTAACTAGAGCCTGACCAAAGGTAGGCAACGGAAATGCAAGGGACAATTGGAATGCAGTTGCAACATAGGTCAGTAAATCACCTAGGAATGCTGCGAAAAATATTGCAATCAATGATGAAACATTGGACTTTATTAATCCTTTATAAACTATCCATGCTACAACAGGACCTACAATCCCCATTGAAAAAATATTTGCTCCCAAGGTTGTTAATCCGCCATGTGCCAATAATATTGCTTGGAAAAGAAGCACGATTGTTGCTAAAACTGCAGTGACTGCAGGACCAAAGATAGCCGCTCCCAAACCATTTCCAGTTGGATGGGAACAACTTCCAGTAACTGATGGTAATTTTAAAGAAGATAAAATAAACATAAATGCCCCACTAACAGCCAATAATGCCTTGGATTCAGGAACATCTTCAGAAACCTTTCTAATTTGATATACACCATAAATAACTACAGGTATTGAAATTATATACCATACTGCACACCATATTGGTGGCAAAAATCCTTCCATAACGTGCATTTTCATATACTCCATATTATCAATTGTATTTTAAAAAATTTAAAAAATATTAAAATTCATTTAATATTAATTAAAGTCAATTTGATATTAAATAATTATTTATTTAATACTATATAAATTTAACCACAATAGATTAAACTTACAGACACAGTAAAAATATATTAACAGAAAATAATAAAAAAAATATCCAAGAGGAGATAACATGGACATTAAAAATAATATAATTCTCGCATTAGATGTAATGAATGGCGTAGAAGCAATGGAAATATGTGAAAAACTAACACCATTACTAGATACAATAAAAATAGGATACCCATTAGCATTAGCAGAAGGTTTGGAAATTGTAGAAACCCTAAAAGAAAATTTTGGATATAAAATAATATGTGATTTTAAAGTAGCGGACATACCTGCAACAAATGAAAAAATATGCTCAGAAACATTTAAATCAGGTGCAGATGCCATAATATGTCACGGTTTTGTAGGTCCCGACAGCGTAGGAGCATGTAAGGAAACTGCAGAAGACTTTGGCAGAGAAATATTCCTCCTTACAGAAATGTCACATCCAGGAGCTAAAAAATTCTTGCAAGCAGAAGCGGATGCAATAGCTGAAATGGGAGTGGAAATGGGAATAACAAACTATGTAGCTCCGGCAACAAGAATAAACAGACTTAAAGAAATAAGGGAAATTGTAGGAAAGGACTCATACATCATTTCACCAGGAGTAGGAAAACAAGGGGGAGACATAAAAGAAACCCTACAATATGCAAATAGCGTGATTATTGGAAGATCAATATACGAATCAGAAAATCCAAAAGAAGCACTGGAAGAGTTTATTGAAAAATCCAAATAGGGTTTGAAAATAATAAAAAAAGAAATTAAAAAAAAATCCTAATGGATTTTTTCATAACAGATTCCTGCAAATTCATAAGCTATTTCAAACAACAGGAAGCATACAAATACCCAAATACTGAATGCTCCAAAAATAGCCAATAAAAATATAACTACCTTCATTGTAAATCTATACTCAAAAAATAGATTTACATACTTATTACTTATTTTTTTAGGTACCCATTCATGGCCAATTTCATCAGTTAAAGCAGATAAAATACAAATAAGCAAAACAGCAATGCTTAAAGAAGGAATTCCACCAATTATTACAAAAATTATGAATAAAACCAAGGTAATTACATGATGAACTCCATCTACCTTAAATGCAATCAAATTACCAATCAATATTCCAATAAAAATATATGCTGCTCCAACATTGATAACGGTAGCGATTGCAGAAGTAATGGCGCAGAATATGCCAATAATTGCAGCATACTGCTTATTATTGCTAACATCATAAGCATCATCTGAAAACTTCATGAAAAAACCAGATAATGCAAATAAAACAGCTAAAATTTCATAGTACATTTAATCACTGCTTATCTTATCTAAAGCTCCAGCCAAAATCAATGGGAATAACACAGTAACATCCCCAATTACAGTAGCTAAATCAGAACCGCATTTTGCCTTTGACCATGATTTTGCCTCTTCAAGAGGAGCACCGCTTAAACTACCTGATTCCGGCCTATCCATAGTAATTTGAATAGCTAAATCAAGTCCTCCTTTTAAAAGATTAGATGCTAAAGTATAATGTTTGGTTAAACCTCCCCCTAAAAGAATTCCGCCAACCTTCTCACTGTTAAAGACAATATCGGACAAATAATGCATATCTGCTACTGCATCAACAATGAAATCATGATCCTGGTTAAACATCCATAACTGAAGCCCAAACATGCTGTCAATTAAGCCTGGAGCAAAAATAGGAACGTTTTCACGGGCAGCATTGGCCAAAATTGAATTTTCATCATCAATTCTTAAACCTACCTCATATAACAATTCCTGAATGGAAATATGTGGTTTGACAGCTGAAATTTCTTCAAAAATCTCAATTATCCTTTTTTCAAAGACCTCAAAATCTTCAGAACTTGTAAAAACATCAGCTATTCTTCCAATTCCCTGTTCGTTTAACTCCTCATCGTCAGCTCCCATATCCTTATAATGAGAACCTCCAAAACTTTCAAGAAGATCGTGGGTAATATTTGCTCCGCTTGCCACAATTAAATCAACATGATGATTCTTAATCATATCGGCAAAGACATGGCGCAAACCTCCTGGAACTAAAGGACCACCCAAACTCATAAAAACATTTGTATTTTCATCTTCTATCATTTTAGCTAGCAAATTACAGGCCCTTCCTACTCTTCCAGCACCTAAAACTCCAGATCCTTCAAATTGATCAATTAATTCACTAACTTTCATATCTGGCTTAATATCAATTTGGTTAATTTTCATTAAATCACGATTTTAATCATTATTAGTTATTATAGGAAATTGTTTAAGGTTTGTAATACAGTCAATAAGATCTGTTCTAGTCACAATACCAAACAATTGATCATTTTCATCACTTACAATCAATCTTCCAAGTTCTTCTTTAAACATCAAATCAATTGCATTAGCTATTTTTGTATCTTTTGAGATAGTTAAAACTTTCGGAGTCATCAATTCCCCAACAGTCAGGTTTTCATCACCATTAGCTAATGTAGTAACAATATCAGTTACTGTAAACATGCCAACCACTTTACCATTGTCAATTACAGGAGCCCCATCAATTGAATTATCAGAAAAAATGGTTGCAACTTCTTTTATTGTAGAATCTGGACTGAGAGAAATAACATCCCTACTTGCAATCTCACCAACAAGTGTCTTTGGAATGCTTCTAATTGTATTGGTGTCAACAAGCAAGATATTGTCCATATCATCCCTTCCAACGATTTTACCAATTACGCCCAAGTTATTTACAGGTGTTGGACCTACTCTTACAACATCACCAAGATTCAAATCCTTAATGCTTCCAAGTACTTTAATAGCTGCTTCGCACTCTGTTGGTTGGGGAACACTTGTAAATTCTATTTTAGCTACAGTTACTCCATCCAACTGCTTTCCGTTTTTATAAATTGGAACTTGAGAATCTTTATCAGAAACAGAAATATTTAAAGAATGATATGCCTCAACTGTTGGTTTATATCCACCATGAGGACCTGGAACACCCTTTACTAAACCTAAACTTCTTAATGCCTGCATCTGGTTTCTTATTGTTCCAGGATTTCTGTTCATAACCTCAGCAATATCTTCTCCTTTAATAGATTTTCCATCAGAAGATTGATATAAGTTAATTAAATTTTGTAAAATTTCTTTTTGTACAGAAGTTAACATATTTTAAACCATTTTAAATAAATTATACATTATTTATGTTGAAGGTATATAATAAATATAATGATTTAACATTATAAATTAAATTCTAAAAAAAATACAATCAAAATAACAAACACGTGCCAATTGAAAAAAATAAAAAAAGGAATGAAAAAGCGATGAAAACTTTTTCTTATTCAACAAGTTGTTTTAAGTCGTTTCTGATGATTGAAGTTGCATCAAATCCTTTGATTGCATCAATCATTTCTGGGAATTTAGCTTTAGGAATCAATACGTTGATTTGTGAAAAATTAGGTCCCTTAGTGATTGTTGGTTCATCGGCACATAATTTATTTTCCACCAAATAATCACTGACTTCATCGATTTTTGATGTATCAATATTGAATTTTACATCAAAGTACTGTTTAGCGGTAATTGCTCCAAACAATTGGATGAAAATCATTTTTGCTTTTTCCATTTTCTCTCCAGTACAGTTTACACCAGCATAGAGACCTGCTGAAGAGTGAAGAATGGTTTCAAGTTCTTTAAGGCCTGCTTTTCTTAAACTACTTCCAGTTTGAGTATTGTCCACAATTAAATCCGCACCCTTTGCAATATATACTTCAGTAGCCCCATCAGAATTAATGACTTGCACTTGCTCATTGTCCCCATCAGTTAAACCACGAACTTGAACAAATGGAACTGCATCTCCAAAAATTTCCTGATATCCTTCATTTTCCATAATATGCTTTCTGGTTAAGTTTGGATATTCTGTGAAACATAATATAGGAGTGTCCCTATCCTTATTTTTTCTAAAGAAATCAGTTAAATCTTCATATGGTGATTCCTTTGGAACAGCCACTATCAAACGGGTTTGACCATAATCAAGATCTCCGATTTTAGTAATCTTATTATCCCTTAAGACTGACTCTTCTTTTACCCAATCTTCCCCAACAATAGCTATGTCCACCATACCTCTGTTTAATTCTACTGGAGTACTTTGAGGACGGGTCAAAAATGCTTTAATCTCATCATCGTTTAAAATAGATATTTCATAGGATTCATTTCCTGGCTCATATCCCCTAACTTCATATCCTGCATCTACGAATAATTGGTAAGTATTACCTCTGTTAACATTATTCAAACTACCTTTTGGAAGTCCCAATATTATTTTTCCGTTCATTTAAAAACCTACAATAAAATTTTTTTGAGTGTGAAATTTCCCACAATTATTATCATGGGAATACAAATGTTCATAATCATTAATATGATGATTATTTTTTACATTATGATTATTATCTGAATCTTTTTTAATATATTTATCGAATTTTTTAAAGTTAAATCTTGATGTTTCAAACAATTAGATGATTTCATATTACTCCGAACTCCAAAAAATCAGATAAAATTCAAATAATATATACTTTATCAAAATTAAATCTATAATCATGAGAACAAGAACTATCAAAAAGAACCGTGATGAAATCTCACAGTTGGGTTTTGGAGCTATGAGATTGCCCTCTAAAAATGGTAAAATTGACCGGGAAGAAGGGAAAAAACAGATTTATCATGGTATCGACAATGGAATTAACATTATTGACACCGCAGCCATGTATGGAAATGGAGATAATGAAAAGTTCCTGGGGGAAATATTACAAGGAGAATATAAAGATAAAGTAAAAATATCCACCAAATTACCAGCATTTCAAATAAAGAAGTATGAAGAAATGGAAAAAACCTTAGATAAACAACTGGAAAGGCTTCAAAGAGACACTATCGATTATTACCTACTTCACAACATTGACTTGAAAACCATGAAAAGGCTCATTAAAAAAGACGTTTTCAAGTTCCTTGAAAAGGCTAAAAAAGACGGGAAAATCAAATATGTGGGATTTTCATATCATGGAAAAGCCGACGAGTTTCCAGAGCTTGTGGACCTGTATGACTGGGACGTTGCAATGATCCAGTACAATTACTTTGATGACAATGCACAAATCAACTTTGAAGGAATAAAACATGCATCAGACAAAGGAATGGGAATTTTTGTGATGGAACCTTTAAAAGGCGGAATTCTTGGTGGAAAAATACCTCAAGAAGCTGAAGACGTGTTGAAAAAGGCCAATCCTAAAAAATCAAATGCTCAATGGTCCTTTGAATGGATTTTGAATCATGCTGAAATAACCTGTGTTTTTTCTGGAATGAACACTATCGAACAGATCGATGAAAACATAAGCTGTATTAAGGATTTGGAACCCCATTCACTTTCATTGGAAGAAATGGAAACAATTGAATACGTTAAAAGAATATTCAAAAACTTGATAAAAATAAACTGTGCAACATGCGGCTATTGCATGCCATGCCCTCAAAACGTTAACATTCCTGAATGCATGAAAGTATATAATGAAAAATTCCTATTTAATCAAAAGGGATTGATAAACAGAAGCCTTATCAATTATTTCACCTCTGTTGGAGGTGTTATGAATGACCAGACAAATGCAGGGCTTTGTAATAGCTGTAGAAAATGTTTAAGAAAATGCCCTCAACATCTAGACATACCAAAAGAACTCTCAAAGGTACAGAAAGAATTTGAAGGTCATTTCTTTGGATTTAAACTATGGTTCATCAAACATATCGGAATGCCAATATATCAAAAATTCTTTTAAATAATAAAAATAAATATAATTTGGAGGTTATAAAAATGAAACTTGAAGAATTACTCGCACCATGTCCAAAATGTGGATCTAAAGATAAAACCGCACATAGACGTATGTTAGACAATTATAAAGCACATGCAGAATTAGACACTGTAAAATGTGATGAATGCGGATATATCTTCCTTGTTAACGAAAATATGGAAGAAGATGAAAAGAAAAAAATAATTAAAGAACTAAACAAATACTACGGATAAAAATGACATTTCATGTAATGATAATTCCAACACTTAATTGTCCATCAAACTGCAAATATTGTTGGGGTTCAGAAAAAGAGAGTCCTGTAATGGATATTAAAATTATAGACCAGATTGTAGATTGGCTAAAAGATTTTAGAGATGATAAAGTTCATTTTACATTCCATGGAGGAGAACCCTTACTTGCAGGTTATGATTTCTACAAATATGCTCTTGAAAAGTTAAATACACTTCCAAATGTTGAAGGATATTCATTGCAAAGTAATATTTGGCTTTTAGATCAAGAATTGATTGACCTATTTAAAAAATACAATATTACAATAAGTACAAGTATTGATGGTCCTGAAGACATAAATGATTATCAGAGAGGAGAAGGATACTTTAAAAGAACAATGGACAGTTATCATCTAGCTAAAGATAATGGATTGAACATTAACTTTGTTTTAACCGTAACCGATTATTCTAAGGATTATAGTGATGAGCTTTATGACTTTTTTAAAGAAAATGAAATGAATTTAAAAATACATGCAGCTCTTCCATCATTACGTGGAGATAATGCTGATCCATGGACCCTTGATCAAGAGGAACATGGAAAATTGTTGGTTGATTGGCTGGACAAATACCTATACGATTTAGATAAATTTTCCATAATGGATCTGGACCATATAGCTAAAAGTACACTTAGAAGAAGAGGTACCTTATGCACATTTGCCGATTGTATTGGAGTAACTCTTGCTGTCGGTGCTGATGGATCCATCTATCCTTGTTATCGTTTTGTTGGGATGGATGACTATGTTCTTGGAAATGTGGGGGACAATCCTTCTTTTGAGGACTTGAAAACATCTGCAGCGTGGAAAAAACTTCAGGAATTTAAAGAATATGTTGAAGAAAACTGTAAAAAATGCAGACATATGAAATATTGTCTTGGAGGATGTCCATATAATGCAATTGTAGCTACAGGAACATCCAAAGCAGTGGACCCTCAGTGCACTGCATATAAAATGATTTTTGATGATGTTTCAAAAAAGGCAAATAAAGAATTTGCAAGAAATGCAATTCCTGGCCTTGCACAGCCAAAACCAAAAACAGAAGACGATCCTTATAGCATAATGGATTTAATGATGAAATAATTGAAATAACCTTCAATTATTTTTCTAAAATAGTAAAATTTTCTATTTTTAATGATATTTAATATATCAAACTTTTTTTCAAATTTATCAAGAAAATGTGGAATATTAAATTACAAAAATAAAAAAAAAGTAAGTAGGGCTAATTTCTACCCAAATCAGATAATTGTTTTTAGATATTCTATTAAATCATCTCTGGAATTAGAATCATCCAAAGCAAATTCAATAGATGTTTTTAACCATTCCAAACGATTTCCAATATCATATGTTTTACCGTCGAAAACAGCACCATAAATAGCGTCTAATTTTGATAAGGCATCTGTTAGCTGTATTTCACCACCAACACCGGGTTCTGTTTCTTCCAATTTGTCAAAAATATCAGGAGTTAAAACATAACGACCCATAATAGCTAAATTTGAAGGCGCGTGGTCTTTTAAAGGTTTTTCTACCAACTGATCTATCCTATAGATATCCTTTTCAATTTCCTCTCCTTTGATAATTCCATATCTTTCTACTTTTTCAATAGGAACCTCTTCAACTGCAATAGCTGAAGCATCATATTTATTGTAAACGTCAATCAATTGTTTTGTACATGGTTCCTTACCTTTTGTTATTGTATCTCCAAGCATTACAGCAAAAGGTTCATTCCCAATATGTTTTCTAGCACAATATATTGCATCTCCAAGTCCCTTTTGTTCTTTTTGACGAACATAACATATATCTGCCAAATCTGTAATTTCCCTTACTTGTTTTAGATAGTCATCTTTTCCTGCTGTCTGAAGAGTATATTCTAGTTCAAAGGATTTGTCAAAGTGATCTTCAATTGAACGTTTGTTTTTACCTGTTACAATTAAAATGTCATCGATTCCAGAAGCCACTGCCTCCTCAATCACATATTGAATAGTTGGTTTGTCAAAAACAGGTAACATTTCTTTTGGTTGTGCTTTAGTTGCAGGTAAAAATCTTGTTCCAAAACCTGCTGCCGGAATTACTGCCTTCATATTATACACCTAATCTATACTTTAAAATTAAATACATAAATAATTAATTAATCCATCACTTCTAGAAATTTATTTAAAATAGCTTCCTTTGAAGAATTTTTAAATATTACGGTTTTCTGAGAGGATTTTTCTCCTTTAAAAATAGCAACATCACAATCAAAAATATTAGACAGCTCTTTACAAATTTCCTTATTAGCCTTGCCCTTTTGAGGAACCTGTTTTATTCTGATTTCAATCCTATTTCTCCAGTCGTTGTAATCGGAAATTTCAAATTTTTTAGAGTTTGGAGAAACTTCAATATCTACCAAAACATTCCCTTCTTTGTCTGTTATTGCTTTTTCTAAATCATGAGACATAATAATCAAAAATAGTTAATATTTGTTAGAGTGCGGGGGACGGGACTTGAACCCGCGAAGGGACTAACCCAATAGGCCCTCAACCTATCGCCTTTGACCGCTCGACCACCCCCGCATTAAAGGGTAATAAAATCAGTATTTAAAAGTATGTTTAATATACTATATAAACTTAACCCAAATCCTACATTTTTCCAAATTTTAACATGTGGCTAAAATTCGATTACCCTGGACACGGAATGTCTTTCAGCAACGAAGATGTCAAAATCATCGGCATCGCATTCCTCGTGATATTCATTGATTCTCTGCTTGACAGTTTCCAATGCCTTTTCAGGAGTATTGTTGTCTTTGCTTAAATGTCCCAAAACAACACCCGCAACACCATCATGGAGAATCTTTTCAATTAGATGTGCACATAAATGATTGGACATGTGTCCCTCATTTCCCAATATTCTGCGCTTTAAAAATTCAGGATAATCCCCATTCCTCAACATTTCAATATCATGATTTGATTCCAAAAGCAAAGCGTTGCAATCCTTAAGCATTTCTGCAATTGCACCATCATAAATCCCCGTATCAGTCATTACAGCAGCTTTCTTGTCATTTTGAGTGAAGGTATAACCGCATGGCTCATTGGTGTCATGATATGTTTCGAATGGAGAAACTGTAATGTCACCTATTTCAAATGATATGCCTGTTTCTATGACATTAAAATAATCTGCATTGATTTTTCCCAAATCCTTCCTATTTTTTATACCTTCCATTGTTCCGGCAGTTGCATATATCTGAATGTCGTCATTTCTTGAAATAACCCCAAGGGCCCTGATATGATCAATGTGTTCGTGGGTTATAACAATCCCATCAATTTCATCGATGGAAACGCCAACCTCATTTAATCCTTCAGAAATTCTTTTTCTAGTGATTCCAGCATCCACTAAGATATGTGTTTCCTCTGTATCTATTAAAGTACAGTTTCCACTGCTTCCACTTGCAATACTAACCAATCTCATTTATATCACTAATTTAATAATAACTTTCATTTCTTTTTCCTGTTTTAAATCATCAATAAGATTCTTATCCAAATCTTTTGCAGCCTTATCTGCATTAATCATCAATGTTCTATTGCAGACATAATCGCTTTTTCGACAAACAATGTCACTCTGATGGGTCAAATCCAAATCCTCATGACCATAACCAACTATCTCATCATGGCCATTTTCAGTATCTAAAATAACATGAATTTCTGTGCTGGGATTAGCTATCTTAGATTTGAACTCCTCAGAAAAGTTATTCATAGTTTTATCCATAGCTACACCAATAATACAATCTGCAGTTGGTCCGATTTCAGGATCTGTTGTAATTTCAAATGTGGATTTATGATTTGAAGTTACATTTTTATGTCCTTTTGTAGTTATTTCAAAAATCATATACTTTAATATATTGAAACTTAATTATAAATATGAAAGGAACTTATTGTCTGATTGTTGATTTGGATAAAGACTCAATAATCAAAATCGGTAAAGTTTTGGGCGAAATTGAATTTAAGAAAGGCTGTTATGTGTATATCGGCTCTGCAATGAACTCACTTGAAGGGAGAGTACGCAGACATTTAAGTAACGATAAACGAAAACATTGGCATATTGATTATCTCCTATTAAATGATAGCACAAATGTATTAAATGTAATGATGCATGTATCTGATGAGAAAATGGAATGTGAATTAGCAAGACACATATCTGAAAATGAAAAAACGGTTCCGAAGTTCGGTTGTTCTGATTGTAACTGTGAAAGCCATTTGATATATTTTGAAAACTCCCAACTAGCAATTGAAAAAATAAAAGAAGCCTGTAAAAAGTTAAAAATCCAATACCTGACTTTAGAAGATTTCAACCATTTTCAATAGCCTTTATTAATTTGTGAGTTTCCTTTTCAACCTTTTTGTTGTTAAATGAACCTGCAATCCTTTTGATCGCATCCAAATTCTTAATGAAGTTGTCGAGCCATGCAAATATGTCTCCTGGATAAACCTGAATCTGATATTTTCTGAATAGCTTGTTTGAAATGTCAATAGGGTCGTTGCCCTTTAAACGCTCATTTATAATTACTTCACTAATTCCAAGTTGAAGACACCTGCAAAATGGCCTATCTTCACATTTGCATTTTAAGAAGTCAGATTGAAGAGCTATGATTGCATCCTGATATTTCTTATCCAGCTTTTCAATTGCCTCTCCGCTGGAAATGATGTCCAGTGTGGATTCTGCAAAAAGCCTTGTTGAAAATTTGATTTTTAATGCATTTGCAATTTGGTTATGAATAACAGAAGACAGATATGCATTTTCAAACATTTCCAAATCCATTGCAATAGCTAAAATCTTTACCTTCAATCTATTCATCTTATCCTTGTTTTTATAAAATGGAGATTGCTTAACATAGTTTTTAAGATAGCTCCTACTATCTAAAGAAGACCGGATGAACTCAGCATCGGGAATTGATAAAAATGACATTGAAACAGCCCTTCCATAATCAGTCACCCCTATTCTTGAATTTGGATCTATATCTATTAAGCCTAAATCTTCCAACTCATCAGCAGTTATTTTTAAGCTGACTGGAATATCAACCCCTTTATAAAAATCATGCAGCTGTTGCATGTTTTTAATTGATTTTGAAGAAATGTCTGCAAGGATTTGTTCATAGGCACTTTCTTCATCATACTCAATATAAACATCCTCGCTATCGCTTTCAAGAAGTTCTAAAGCCATTGCCTCTTCACTAACACCTTCAAAAGAGTTCCCAACTTCCGGCAAAAGATATACAATTCCCCTGTCATGATAGCTAGGTCTTCCTGCACGTCCAAGCATCTGTGAAAATTCATTAGGGGAAATCCACTTATTCCCCATTATTAAACTATCAAATATTACTTGAGAAGCGGGAAAATCAACCCCTGCTGCTAAAGCGGCAGTAGTTACAACAACGGATATTTTTCCTTTGTCAAAATCTTTTTCTATTTTCTCTTTCTTGTTATAGGATAAACCTGCATGATAAGCTGCGGCATTAATCTTTTTGTTTTGAAGATAATTTGCTATCTGATGAGTTTTACGCCTTGAATTGGTGAAGATTATAGTTTGCCCCCTATATCCTCTTGAAGATTTGGTATTATACTCCTTTTTAACTAATTTACTCATTAAAAAACGTTTTTCTGACTCGTTTCTTAAATAAACCAAATGCCTTTCCAATGGAACTGGCCTATTTGGATATTCCACCAGTTTCATGTTAAATTCTGAAGCTAAGAACTTGGGATTTTTAATGGTTGCTGAAAGACCAATCATTTGAGTGTGTGGATATAAATGTTTTATTCTTTTAATTAAGCCGTTTAAACGGGTTCCACGATCCTCATCGTCAATCATGTGAATCTCGTCAATTAAAACAACCCCCAAATCTTTAAGAGCCTTTGTATTGCCACTTCTTAAAAGATAATCAATGCCCTCATAAGTTGCAACAACTATATCTGCTTTTGAAATGTCTGAATCCGGAAGTTTAAGTTCTCCCTTTGCTTTAACACGATTACGACCTACCTTAATAGCTACATTTAATCCTAATTTTTTATATTTTTTTTTAAAATCCCTGTACTTCTGATTAGCCAATGCCACCAAAGGAGTTAGGAAAACAAATTTTTTACCATTCAAGGCCTGAGTTATTCCTGCAAGTTCGCCAACAAGTGTTTTACCACTTCCGGTAGCGCTTACAACAAGCTCGTCCTGACCTTTAAGAAGACCATCCTTAATAGCTAAAATCTGAACTGGAAGAAGTTTTTTATTACCGTTTTTAATAAGAATATCCCTAAACCTTTTAGGAATTTTAAGGCGTTTCATTTCAATGTCTGGTATTTTAATCTTTGACTTATTATCTATTCTATCAAATAACGTGAGGTTTTTATTTTTGATTGCATCAAAATTGGGAGAGAGTACTGATAATACTTCTGATAAGTTTCCAGTTTTTTCAAGCAAATTTTTAAGATTTCTAAAGATCTTTTTATCGAAACCCCTAATTTTGATTTCATTTTTTATTGTGTCATATGCACATTGTTTGCATATTACCTGATTGTTGTGCTTATATGAATAATCGGAGTTTACGATAGTGATATCCCCATCATATGCGCAGTAATCACAGACTTTTGTGTGTCTGACCTTGATATTGAGTGATTTTAAGTAATCCTCCACTTTTTTATCTCTGCTAGCAAGAAATACTGCCTGTGATCTTAGAAGCTTGATTACTTCTTGAGGAGGCATGAGCTTCTCGTTTAATGTGGAATTGTCATTATAGCTATAATCTGCTATGAAACGGTTAATTGAAATATTACCTTCATCATCCTCTTTGAATTTGATTGTTCCGACAAATTCAGGAGTCCTTTTGGTGTTTAACGCACCTTTTGGAGATCCTATTGGATATAATTTCCATTGTTTTTTTAATTTCTTTAAAACTAACATGTTCTCAAATATTTTTAAAAGAATTATAAGTCAATAATTTCCTCTTCAGAAAGACCAGTAGCAAAGGAAATTTCATCCAAAGGAAAATTATTATCTCTCATCCTCAAAGCAACTTCCTTCACACCTTCTGCTTTCCCATAATTATAAAGTCCACTCTATTCCTTGATTATCAATCTTAACCCCTACCTATCCTTTATTTCCGGTATTGTTTCACATAAATACAACTGTATTTCCTTAATATCTGTCCTTAAACTTGAATCCTTATCTTATTTGTAATCAAACATGCCTTCTTCAATAAAGATTCGATGCTCTCGTCAAATGAAGCATATGTAATTAATTTAAAGAGCAATAGTTCCTTGCCCGAAATTGTTTCATCGTTATTTATTTTATTTGTAATATTATTTAATATATGATTTGCTTTATATTTTCTTAATGTCTTGTTAATGTATCCTATCAGAATGTCCTCACAGACCACATTATTTATTTCTCCTTCTGTATTGTTGTCCAAATCCAGAACAACAGTCAATATTTTTTTCATTTCCATAAACGCACTTTATTAATTTATAAATTCCGATTTTGGCCAGTTTTTGATTGGGAAGACCGTTGCTTTGCACCTCCACATTTATTGAGACGCCTTCACTGGTTTCAATCAGGGTATCCATTTCGAACTTGTACTGTAAAATTTCCACAGATTCTGTTGCCCTTAATCTTTGAATGTGTAATCCAGCTCCAACAGATCCAAGAAATCCTGCTCATCGTCACCTATGATATGCTTCAAAAGATAATCATGGCGATGATATGGAACATTGTTTCTAACTAAACCATTTTCATCATCCAATTTTATCACCGGATTTTTAAATTTAAAATAAAAGATTATTACTACATTATTATTTAAAATAAGAATTATAAATAGTTTTTATTGTATTTAAAGTCAATATAGCCTATTTAATTAATTTTTAACACTTTAAAACAATATTTAATATGAAGATGAAAAGTTCTAAATAAAAGAAACATTTATAAACCTTTTTGTACTTAATATGAATTACTTAAAAAAGAGGTGAAAAATATGATTGATAGAGCATTAGCAGGAATAATTTCATTTTTCGTACCAGGACTTGGACAAATATTACAAGGAGAAAGTTATAAAGGAGGAGTTCTTCTTTTAATAGCTATCATTCTTTGGGTTTTAGGATTTGTAATGGGACCATTCTATGGGCCATACTTCTTCGGCATATTAACAATATATGCAATTATCATTGCAATAAACGCTTACAAAATCGAATAAATATAAGTTTCTCTAAAGAAACTTATTATTTAATTTTAAAACAATTTTCTTTTTTTATTTTGAAATTAATCAAAAGCATTCCCAGATATCCGTATTTTCTTATTAAAGGTACATTAACATACATTTATATACAATAACTTTTTTAAGTATAAGCACTTAAAGAGGTGAAAATATGGTAAATAGAATATTAGCAACAGTTGTAGGATTTTTCCTACCTGGAATAAGTCAAATATTTGAAGGCGCTGTTCAAAAAGGTGTAGGAATGTTTATTATTGCTCTAATTCTCTGGGCATTTATTCCATACTCATACTTAATTGCAGTGGCATCAATAATATATCAACTATACTCTGCCTATGATGCATACAAACTTAGCGAACACGAAGGAGTTTACAAATATCACGTAAGACTTAATTCCAGATTTGAATACTAAACTTCTTCATTTTTTTCTTTTTTTTTTTGAAATAAAACTTAATTGAGCAATTTTAACCTGGACTATTTTTAAAAAGAAGGTTAAAAATTAATTTATGGTCTTGTCATTAACATATACTTTATAACTGTTGAAATCTATGTTGAAACAATCCCCAGCACCATTCTCAAGCTGGAAACAAATGAATCACAAGCTAATTTATTTTTGAATCCTTAAAAAAGCACTAGATTATCATTGTTTACAATTCATTGTTTTTCAGATAGATAGGATTATGTTATCTGTTAAATATATTGAGTCTTACTTATTGGGATTATTTTACTTCCTCCTCTAAATCAGCCACTTAAAAATCTCTATCACCCTCATGGATAAAAAAGAAAAATAGAAACTATTCAATATAATCAAATCTAGTTTCCATAACAATGATAATGACAAGACCTGCAACAGCAGCTACAATGCATGTAACAATATCAAATATTCCTGTAGAAGCTGATTGAACAATGTTGACTGCAGGAATCTTAAGAGTACCTATCATTACACCTATTAAAAATGCCATTGTCATTTCCTTATAGTTTTCAAGCAAGTAATTTAAAAGTCTTGAAAAACCCAAAATACCAATAACTGCACCAACAATGAAAACGACTATCTCTACAATATTGAATGTTTCAATAGCATTAAGCATATGTTCATATTGGCCTAAAAGGAGCAATAGAAACGATCCTGAAATCCCCGGCAGAATCATTGCACAGATAGCTATCAAACCTGAAACGAACAATACCGGCAAAGAATGGTTAGCTGCAATCGGATTTAAGCTTACAAAAATATATGCCAAAACCAAACCAATTACTGTAAAAAATATATGTTTCAGACTTACCTTAGCAATTTGCCTATACAATACATAGGAAGAAGCCAAAATAAGACCTAAAAAGAAGGAATATGTAACTGCAGTGTATACATCCATACAATAAGTGATGACCTTAGCCAAACTTAGCATTGCTATACCAATCCCTAAAAGAAGTGGTATGAAAAACCTATAATCAATATCTTCCTCGAATTTCAACTTGAACTCGTTGAAATTTCCTTTCAGCAAAGGCTTTAGGCATCTGAACCTTATTTTACTAATCGCATGAACCAGATGTTCATATATTCCAGTGATTAAAGCTATTGTTCCTCCTGAAACCCCTGGAACAATATCTGCAGAACCCATTAATAAACCGCGAATAAAAATTAAAAATGGTTCTAAAAATTTACTTTTCATGTAATCTCCTCATTAAAAAAGTTAAAAACTATATAAAATAATATAGTTAAAACTTTTGATTACATGATTTAATAAATATTTCTATTTACTCATTTTCTGCTCAACAAGCTCCTTTGCATAAGGAGTGATGTTGTTAGTGAGCATCTGCTGCAGGAACTGTCCAGTGTAGGTGTCCTGTTTTGCAATCTCTTCTGGAGTTCCGGTAGCTATTATCTGACCGCCACCATCTCCACCTTCAGGGCCTAAGTCAATTATATGATCTGCAGTTTTGATAACGTCCAAATTATGTTCAATTACAACAACTGAATTTCCAGAATCTGTTAAACGATTAAGCACATCTAATAATCTTTTAATGTCTGCAAAGTGAAGACCTGTTGTTGGCTCATCAAGAATATACATGGTTTTGCCTGTGCTTGTTCTTGACAATTCCTTAGCAAGCTTGATTCTTTGAGCTTCCCCACCAGATAATGTTGTGGCCGGCTGACCGATTTTCATATATCCCAATCCAACGTCATGCAATGTTTGAAGTTTTTTCTGTATTTTGGGAATGTTCTCAAAGAACTCCAATGCTTCATCCACAGTCATTTCAAGAACTTCATAGATGTTTTTACCCTTATATCTAATATCCAATGTTTCATCATTGTAACGTTTTCCACCACAAACCTCACAAGGGACATAAACGTCAGCCAAGAAGTGCATTTCTATCTGAACTATTCCGTCACCAGAACATGCTTCGCATCTTCCTCCTTTTACATTAAAACTGAATCTACCAGGTTTATAGCCTCTTGCTTTAGCTTCAGGAGTTTCTGCGAATAATTCACGAATATATGTAAACAAACCTGTGTAGGTAGCCGGATTTGATCTCGGAGTTCTTCCAATAGGTTTCTGATCAATGGCTATGATCTTATCGATGTTTTCATAACCTTTGATATCATCGTATTTGCCTGAAAATGCAAATTTATTGTTTAATTTTTCAGATAGTCCCTTATATAAAATCTCATTAATCAGACTACTTTTACCGGAGCCGCTGACTCCAGTAACACATGTAAATTTCCCTAATGGAATGTCAACATCAATATCTTTAAGATTGTTCTGCTTTGCACCTATAATGTTAATGAATTTACCATTTCCAGGTCGGCGAGAAGTTGGAATGTCGATTACTTCCTGTCTTGACAAGTATTTTCCAGTTATTGAATCCTCTGAATTCATTATGTCGGATGGAGTTCCTGCAGCTATTATCTTACCACCATGTTCTCCGGCTCCAGGGCCAATGTCCACAACATAGTCGGCAGACAATATTGTTTCTTCATCGTGTTCAACAACAATCAAGGTATTTCCAAGGTTTTTAAGTCTTTTAAGAGTTTCAATAAGTTTTACATTGTCCCTTTGATGAAGACCGATACTAGGCTCATCCAAAATATACAATACTCCCACCAAACCAGACCCGATTTGGGTTGCAAGCCTTATTCTTTGAGCTTCTCCTCCAGACAATGTTCCTGAAGACCTTTCCATTGACAGGTAATCCAAACCTACATCAACTAGGAATTTTAATCTTTCACGAATTTCCTTTAAAACTTCTTTGGCAATGAAATTTTCCCTTTCATTAAGTTCCAAATCTAAGAAGAACTGATAGGAATCCTTAATAGACATCTCTACAATGTCTGCAATTGATTTTCCTCCAACTGTAACTGCCAATGCTTCAGGACGAAGCCTTTTACCACCACAGACATGACACTTATGGTCACTCATGAATTTGGAAATATATTTCCTATTGTAGTTGGATTTGGTTTCCAAATATAAACGTTCCATTCTTGGAATTACACCTTCAAACTTACGGTTTACCTGATATGACCTGTTTCTACGTTTGAAAGTAAAAGGTATTTTATCGTTGCAGCCATATAATATTGTATCTTGCTGTTCTGTAGTCAATTCGTTGAATGGAGTGTCCATGCTAAAGTTGAAATGCTGTGCTACTGCAGTAAGCATCTGATGATAGTAATTTTCCTTTTTGTTGGATTTTGACCATGGTACAATAGCACCTTCATTTAATGTAAGGTTTTTGTTTGGAACTATCAAATCAGGGTTGATTTCCATTTTAGAACCAATACCATTACATTCAGGACAAGCCCCCTGAGGAGCGTTAAATGAGAACATTCTTGGTGACAGTTCGTCAAAGTTTATTCCACAGTCCACACATGCAAAATGTTCTGAGTATTTCTTTTCGAATTCCTCCCCATCCTTATCAAATAGAACATTGATTAAACCTTCACCAAATTCAGATGCTGTTTCAAGAGAACCTACCAATCTTCTTTTAAATTCTGTGTCTTTTCTGGTTTTCAATCTATCTACAACAACCTCTATTGTGTGTTTATAGGTTCTAGCAAGTTTAATGTCTTCGTCAAGATTTCTAATCTCTCCATCTACACGAGCTCTAACAAATCCCTTGTTTCTCAAATCCTCAAAGACTTGCTTATGTTCTCCTTTTTTGTCTTTTACAATTGGTGCGAGTATTTGGATTTTAAGACCTTCGCCCTCGTCCATAATATTGTCACCTATTTGACCAATTGTTTGATGGGAGACTTCCTTTCCACAATTAGGACAATGAGGTATTCCTATTCTGGCATATAATAATCTTAAATAATCATATATTTCTGTAATTGTCCCCACAGTTGATCTTGGATTTTCCTTTGTGGTTTTTTGATCTATTGAAATAGCTGGAGATAATCCTTCTATATAATCCATTTCTGGCTTTTTCATTTGGCCTAAAAACTGTCTTGCATATGCAGATAATGATTCAACATATCTGCGCTGTCCTTCAGCATATATTGTATCAAACGCAAGAGAAGATTTTCCAGACCCACTCAAACCGGTGATTACAACAAATTCATCTCTTGGGATAGCTAAATCAATATTCTGCAAGTTGTGTTCCTTAGCCCCTTTAACGACTATTTGTTTTTTTGAATTTACTTCCATTATATCTCCTCTTTTAAATAATAATCATCATAAAATCAGTTAGTAATTCTGTTGTGCTCCAATATTATATATTACCTAAGAGCATTTGAAAAATAAAATAAAAAATAGTAATATATAGCAATCTATTTATATATTAATAGTTCGTACTATATAAAACTTTCTAAAAATACTATGATTTTTTCATCTCTTTAATGGTGAATAATTTATTTCTAAGCTCTGCAGCCTTTTCAAAGTTCAGATTTTTAGCAGCTTCCTTCATATCACTTTCAAGATCCTTGATTAAAAGATTAAGCTCATCTTTAGGCATTTTACTAATGTCAGTAGCTGACTTGTCATACTTCTCTTCTGTTTCTTTTTTCTCTTTCAAAGTACGCCTAGCAGTCTTAGGAGTGATATTGTTTAACTCATTATACTTAAGCTGGATTTTTCTCCTTTTATTGGTAATATCCATAGCATTGCGAACGGAATCGGTCATTTCATCAACATACATGATTACCTTACCATTAACATTTCTTGCTGCCCTACCAATTGTCTGTATAAGGGAAGTCTGGTTTCTCAAAAACCCTTCCTTGTCAGCATCCAAAATAGCCACTAAAGATACCTCTGGCAAGTCAAGACCTTCCCTCAAAAGGTTTACACCAACAAGAACATCAAAAGTTCCCCGCCTTAAATCGTCGATGATTTCAGTCCTTTCAAGAGTATCGATTTCAGAATGCATGTATCTAACTTTAACACCAATCTTAGCATAATAGTCTGTTAAATCTTCAGCCATCCTTTTAGTCAGTGTGGTTACAAGGACCCTCTCATCCCTTTCTGCCCTTAATCTGACCTCATTAAGCAAATCGTCAACCTGACCTTGAACAGGACGTATGATGATTTCCGGATCGACCAGTCCTGTAGGACGATTAATCTGCTCTACAATATTTGTTGAACGTGAAAGCTCATAGGAAGCAGGAGTTGCTGAAACATATAAAACCTGATTCATAGCAGCTTCAAACTCATCAAAGCGCAACGGCCTATTCTCTTTGGCAGAAGGCAATCTGAAACCATGGTCAACCAATGTCTGTTTACGGGCCTTATCACCATTGTACATTCCCCTGATTTGGGGAACAGTAACGTGAGATTCATCAATAATGGTCAAATAATCATCAGGGAAATATTTGAGTAAGGAATAAGGCACATCTCCCCATTTCCTTCCAGACAAGTGCATTGAATAATTTTCAACCCCTGGACAGTATCCCATTTCATTAAGCATTTCAACATCAAAACGAGTTCTTTGTTCAAGTCTTTGAGCTTCCAAAAGTTTATTGGTTTGGTTTAACTCCAAAAGCCTGTCATTAAGCTCCTGATTGATATTATGAATAGCTGTTTCCATCCTATCCTGGCCTACGACAAAATGCTTTGCTGGAAATACCATGTAGCGAGGAAGAGATTCTTTCCTTTTGCCTGTAACCCTATCTATCAAGCTGATGGCATCGATTTCATCACCGAAAAGCTCAATCCTAACAGGAGAAGTTCCATCCACTGGATTTATCTCAATAACATCTCCACGTACTCTAAACTGACCCCTGTCAAATTCAATGTCATTACGTTCATACTGCATGAAAATTAAACGTCTGATAATTTCATCCCTATCATAAATATCCCCAACAGATATTCCGAAAGCAAATTCGCCATAATCTTCAGGAGAACCAATACCATAGATGCATGACACGCTGGAAACGACGATAACGTCATCCCTTGAAAGCAATGATTGTGTGGCAGAATGCCTCATTGTGTCAATCTCTTCATTGATTGAAGCTTCCTTGTCAATGAAGGTGTCAGTCCTAGGCACGTAAGCCTCCGGCTGATAATAATCATAATAACTGACAAAATACTCTACGGCATTGTCTGGGAAAAATTCCTTAAACTCTTCATATAGCTGTGCCGCAAGAGTTTTGTTATGAGAAATAATAAGTGTTGGCTTTTGAACTTTTTCAATAACGTTAGCCATTGTAAAAGTCTTACCGGAACCGGTGACTCCTAAAAGAGTCTGTTCCTTCTTTCCATTTAGAAAGCCTTCAGCTAAGGAATCAATAGCTTTAGGCTGATCCCCTAAGGGTTTATAAGGTGATTGTAGTTCAAATTGTTTCATGATTCATCCCCCAATTAATAACCTTATATTATGAAACAAGCATTATTTATTAATTGTGATGTTGAAACTAATATGAACATATGGTGGTGCACAGCAAGGTACAACTTTTCTATCCCGGATTTTTAAGATTTCATAATCCTTAAAAGCTTCTTCCAAATCTTCTCTTATTTTTTTAACTGAATCTTCCACCATTACCCTCATGTTTCCAAGGAAATTGATGTTTTGTGAGGTATTCATAATAGCTATATGATCCACAACATAAGGCTCATTATATTTTTTTAAAATATCATTAGATTTTTCAATTAAATCCTGCTTAATTACATCTTTATCTATTTCCATATAACCACCTTAATAATATTTGCTAATTTTCCAAGAGCAGTTGAAAAATAATTAATCTTTTAACTCTTCTGCAATTATATCAGCAAGAGAAACACGAGAAGTGTCTGAAGAAATACTGTTGGTGGAAATTAAGCTATTTGCACCTGCCTCATAGATTCTTGCAGTCGCACCGTTTACAAGAATAGGATGAACGCAGCATACATCCACTGATTTGGCTCCGTGCTGTTTTAAAATGTTAATAGCATTTACAATGGTTCCACCGGTAGCTATGATGTCGTCGATGATAACTACCTTTTTACCTTTAACGGCATCAACATTTACGGTCTCTTCATCTGCACCGTCACATCTAACGTCAACTATCCTGGTTTCCACCTTGTCTGGTCCAAGACGAACCTTGGAGAAGTAAGTGCATTCAGAATCTAGAATATGTGCAATTTCCTGAGCAAAATGATATGCTCCCTTATCAGGAGCTACAATTAAAGGCTTTTCATCGTCATCCCTAACATATTCTGCTATTGCAGGCATTGCAGACAATGTTTTTGCTGGAATACTGAAGAAATCAAGAACACATTTTTCATGAATGTTGAATGTTATAAATTCATCTGCACCTGCACATTCAATTAATTCTGCGACGATTCTTGCAGATACTGCTTCGCCAGGATTGAAACGTTTTTCTTGTCTTGCATAACCCATATATGGCATGACAACTTTAACTCTTTTAGCACCTAAATCTTTCACTGTTTTGATTAAAAATAATAATTCAAGAATGTTCTCGTCCTGAGGATAAGCAGTTGACTGGATAATGGTCACTTCGTCTTCAACTGGCCCGTTGACTTTAAGATATCTTTCTCCGTCAGGAAACTTTTTTGTTTCCACATAACACAATTTTTCACCAAGTATGTTAGCAACTTTAGCTGCAAGATCTTGAGAGGTTGAACCACCTATAATCACATAAATCACCTAAATATAAATATTATATAATTTATTTTTCAGAATATAAATAATTTACATAGAAAATTATTATATCAAAAAATATCCATACTATATAGTACTGTGAAATCAATATTCAAAATAATACCTTTAATACTCGTTATAGCAATAATAGGTTTTTTATTAACAGCTAACGTACTGATAATCGCAACAGACACTTCGGAAGGTGGAGATGTTGCACCCGGAGTGGATATGGGAGCAATCTGGAACTTGACTGGAGGAGTAAGTTGGATCTATCCGGGAAATTCAATAAACAGCAATCACCAAACATTGCATAACATTTATTTGGACAATCCTGACCATCCTTACCAGGCAGCATCAGAAATTATGGAATACACATACCACACAAAGCCGAATCTTGTTGTTACAGTAAACAATGATGCTGCTGGAAGAATATTCGGAAATAATTTGGTGGACAACATACGCTCTTATGATGGGGGACAGGGATATGACAGGGCCCCAGCAATAGAAGCCACCACAGGAAATACAAACATAAACTATATGGGTATTTTTGAAAGCCTGTTATTGGGTGACATTGGCATCCATTTCGTTTAAAATAAAAAAAAAAGTAATGTTATTAATTATAGAACAGCAGGTAAAATGACAAAGCAATTCCAACCAATGAGATTAATAACATTATATATCCATGTTTTCTAATTCTCTTATCCGGCGCCTGTATTAAATAAAAAGGCATGAATGCACCGAAGAAACCTAAATATCCAACTGCATATTTGGCCCTTAAAAGGTACACTACGACTCCACCCCATGATAAGATAATTGTAATTATATATGATATGATAATCAGTCTTGTTTTGGATTCCTCTGAAAACTGAATTGGCATTTCCGTACCAATTACGTTATCTGTTAATTGAGTACCACATTTCGCACAGTAATTATAACTATCCTCATTATTATAACCGCAGTTTTTACAAATTCTTACCATACCTATCAAATCTATAAAATATAATTAACATTATCCACATCAGCTCTAGGTGGACTTTGGATTTTGACATCACTTTCATAACCCACCAAAAGTCCGGAAATTGGAACAAATCCTTCAGGAAGTTCGAGTCTTAAAAGAACATCAGGTTCAACCAAGGTTTGTATCGGAGAGACCACATAACAGCTTCCAAGACCCAAATCAGTAGCTGCCAAAGCCATGGTAGTTATTGAACAAGCAGCATTGATTTCTGCAAATGGAACCTCAGGGGTTGAAACCACAATCAAGGTAGGAGCATTGTATAAAGGTTCGTATCCGGGCATTGAAGCCCTTTCTTTCATAAACCCTTTACTTGCCAACATCTTAATTTTGGTCTTATCGTTAATTTCAGTTAAAAACTCCTTATCCTGAATTACAGTAATATGGAAAGGACCTGCATTCGGTGCTTTGTTAGCAACTTCCACAATAGCAGATAACTCCTCTTCTGTAATTTGCTCATCATTATATCCACGAATACTTTTTCTATTGTTGATTGCATCAAAAGTTTCCATTTCTATCTCCTCCTATTTATCAATAATTATAAATAATCTTCACCTTTTAAATACATTGCTATCTCTTTAAATGACCTATAGTTAACATCTAATTTTTCAACCTCATCATAATATTTAAAACCTAACTTTTCAAGAACCCTTTTTGACCTTTTGTTCTGTTTTTGGTATGTCGCATATATCGTTTTCAATTTCAAATCCTCAAAACCATGTTTCAAAATTATTTTAGAGGCCTCTACAGTTATTCCCTGGCCCCAAAACTGCTCACCGATCCAATATCCGATTTCGCCGTTTCCATCACCCCAGTAATAATTGCCGTCGGGATGAACATACAATGTAATGCAGCCAATAGGTTTTCCCTTAAAGGTAATTGCATAAGTCTCTTTTTTGGAAAAAACCGTTTGAATAATATATAAACTTTCTTCCCTAGATTGATGAGGATTCCATCCCGCCATCGGACCTACATTTGGATTTCTTGCATAAAAATACAGCCATTTTGCATCTTTTTCATTCCAGGGTCTTAACACCAATCTTCTAGTTTTAAATATCATTAAATATATTATGTTTCTCATCTAATTTAATAATGTGAGGAAATTTAAATGAATCTTGAAAAAACCATTGAAAATATTGAAAAAACAGCAGATAGCTATATTGATCCAGAACTTGTATCCACAATAGTTTACGACAATTACACTCTTGGAACAAACGATTTCAATAGTTTGAACGAATATGGAATTCAAAAAGATGACAGCTACGCTAAAAAAGTGTTGAAGGTTTTGGAAAAAGAAAACGTGTTCATCAATTTGGGAATGCTCACCTTTGCTCCCGTGATTAATGAATGTGACATATATTCAACTGAAGACTGCACAATACAGTTAACTGCAGAGGAATTTGAAAAATATGGCCATTTGAAAGACAAATATTTCGGAATATTATTTTCTAAAAATAGCCAGGACTACGTAATCGGAGTCTGTGATTTGTGCGGCTGTAAGATTGATGCCTGTTTTAGGGAGTTAGAAGACACAGACGATGCTTTGATTAAAAAAATAAAAGAAATAATAAATGATAAAATCATTTAATTAATTTTTGTTTAATGTTTTCCCACATAGCCTGTTCTTCACCGCAACCAGTCATTATAACATAGTCATAGTCAGAATTGGTAGCTAACTCACATAACTTATCAATTCTTTCAGGCATGTTTTCATAGCTTAAAGGATAAAAGTCTGAATTAAATTCATCTTTGATTTGATTATAGTATTTTTCTGCTATTTCTACAGATTCCCTACCTGGAACAACAATCAAGTGTGCAGGATCAAGTGCACGAATTGACTTTAAATGGTCTTCAAATATTTCTTCTTCATTGACGTCGGGAGTTGTATAAATAAACTCCAAAGGACCTTCAATATATTGATTCATGAACAATGCATTAATTTTGGCTGCATCCCCATTATCTCCTTGTCCCAAACCTACCTTTTTACCATTGACATCCACCACTTCAAATCTTCCAGGCGGAATAAAAGACATATCAAGATTATTGAATATCTCACCAATTGTAGATTCTATTTTTTCAGGAGTTGGTGTAAAGGTTGCATAAGCTGTAATTGAAGCCAGAGTATTGTAAACATTGTGCAAACCGAATGGCGGCACTGTGATTTTAACATTAAAGGAAATATCCTTATTTACAGAGTAGTTAAAGAGATTTCCTACAATATCTAAAGTCCATTTATCTCCAAATTCTATATCTTTCAAGTAGACATTTAATTTTGGTCTTTCCAATCCGCAATCAGGACATTTATATTCCCCCCTATGATTCATGAATCTGTGAGAGTATTCCAAGGAAGTCCCGCAATTAGGGCATTCAACTATTTCGTCTTCAAAGATATCTAATATTTTATCGCTAGCTACGCCATAATAATTGACCTTGATGTCATTTGATTTGTTCAAACCAATATTTGCAGTTCTTGGATCATCGGCATTTGTAATAATTACCCCTTCACCCATTTCTTGTGAAAGTAAAGTTTTAGCCTTTAAATATTGATCAAAGGGATTTTTTATTCCTGCCACCTGCGAATGTTCCCTGGAAATGGTTGTGTAAACTACACCAATCGGATTAACTAGCCTTTGTATAGTGTCTGGAATTCCATGTTTTATATCCCTAATACCATATTCGAAAATACCAATATCACCATCGCCTTTTAAAAGCCCTGTTGCGATTGCAGAAATGGTGTTACTTTCATAACTTCTTCTGATATCCAAATCCTTTGATAACAATTTAATCAATAATGTTGTGGTAGTGGTTTTTCCATTAGTACCGGTGATTAATATTGAACCAATATCCACTTCATCTGACAAGGATTTTAAAGCTTCCTGACCCCCGATTTTTAAAAATAATGATCCTGGAAATGACATTCCCGCTCCAGAACCTAATTTAACCGCATGAATGGCGGCCTTTCCTGCAATTTTAGCTAAATTATAACGCAACTTACTCACCATAGAAATAATTAGTAAAAGATAATATTTAAAATATTATGCTATTCTTTACAATGTAATAACATTTTTATAATAGTCACACAACCGTAAAACTTCATTTAAGTCTTTAATCTGAACCAACCACTCCCCAGGTATTTCTTCATAACCATAATATAATCCTGCAATTCCTCCAGTAATGGCGCCAACGGTGTCTGTGTCATTACCCAAATTGACAGCCATCAGAACAGCTTCCTTATAGCTATTTGTATTGCCCAACACATAAATAACTGCTTCCAATGTAGATAATACATATCCCGTACTTTTAATGGAATCTATAGGATCATCAAAAATGCCACCCTCCAAAATCCTGTCGAAATATTCCAATTCAGAAGAGCATCTATAATTCTCTTTTATTTTATCACTGGCTATTTTTACATGTTCCTCAATAGGATTTTCAGAACTTAAAATGCTTTTTGCAAGCTCAACATAAAATACGCAGGCTATTTTTGATCTTTCATGAGCATGAGTTACTGCAGAAACGTTTTCAATCGTTTCATAGTCAATATCTTCAATGAATGCTAATGGCAAAATTCTCATCAGGCTGCCATTACCATTATCCCTTTCTCCACACAATCCTGAATCCAATGCCTTTGCACCATTTCTGAATTTATTTAATGCTGAAGAAGTTGTAATGCCTATATCAAATGCATCTCCATATTGAGTATATTTACCGAATTTCCACCATTTAACAAACTCGACCATGATATCATCATAATCGATTTCTCCACCATTGTTTGCAATACTGTTCATTGTAGCTAACATCATAGAGGAATCATCAGAAAAAGTTCCGGCAGGCATTCCATAGGTTCCAAAACCCATCATTCCAGTTACAGGATTTTCAGACAAATATTCTCGTGATTCAAATTCAACAGGAACACCTAATGCATCCCCAACAACAAATCCAATTACACCATCTTTTACATCCATGATTATAATAAGAATGTAATAATATATCTTGAAAGATGTTATAGTTTTTTGCTCTTACTAGTTACTTTTGTGGTAAGTTGGTAAAAAAAGTATTGGATGTGCTGATTTTGAACAATTGTTTAGAATTCGATATTGATTTTTGAACAATTATGATAATTATAACACTGTTATATTTAATATGTAAAAAAATAAAAAAAAGAATTCATTGGACAAAATTTTCAAAAATGAATTCTGAAGTATCAGGAATATTTAATTTGTTTCTTTCTTCATTGATTCTAATCTGTAATTCTAAAATCTCATCATTGATTTGATAATTGTTTTCCTTGAAAAGTTGATCTACTTTCTTTTGCATTTCATCCAAATTCATCCTACTCACCTACTTATTATACAAATTCCTTTTTGCGAAATTCCTGCAATGTATTTTGCTTGTTCATTGAAGGATCTGTTTTCAATGTAACCATAATATCCATTGCTTCCTTGTGTTCCCAAACTGTTAAGAATTTGCAAAGCACTATTTGAAGTGTTTACTGTTCTTGGAACTTCATAATGCCCCCATTTTGACCTATACAACAAATGGACAAAAACAGCCTTGTTGGATTGGCACATAAGCTCTCCTAATGCCTTGAATCTTGCAGATAATGTATTCCCCAAATCTGAAAAGTTCTTCCATTCAACTTTAAGATTATAACCATAGGTTTTATTAAACTTCGCGATTGCAGTTTCTATTCCATTATGACTTGTTCCAGCAGTTGTTGTTCCTGCCCAACCCATAATAGTTGATTCGGAGATATTTTTTCCAGTGAGTTCAAAGAACATTTGTTGCAAACTGTTGGCAGCACAACTGTACCCAGTCAATTGCCCCATCCCACTTGCACCTTGAGATGTCAAAAGAGGAGATTGAGAATAAAGATTGCTATATTGATTATTTGAAGGAGAACTATTTGGATTTGCTAAATAAACAATATTGGGAGTTTGTTTGTTTTTCACTTCATATGCAGACACCCTTTGTGCCATATCTACATACATAGATTTAGAATATTGTTTTCCATTGCTCCCAGTAACATAATTTGGCAAGAAATCAAGATTGGATTTGTTGTCCTCAATAGCACATTCCACATACTCTGCTATTGTAGTATTCTGGATCTTGCCTTGTCCTTTTCTGATTTGAGATTCCACAGTTTCTCTTTCAACCCCATTATAACTTTCTCTTTTTTTGAATTGCTTATTGTTATTCAACAGCCACCATGCAATTCTTGCCATCAAAAACTCATATTCCTTGTATTTTATGCTTTCAGTCATTGTTTTCACCTATCAAACATTCGTAAAATTTTCCTTTTTTCATATAAGCATAGCAACAGACAATTCTATTGCAATTCAACTCTTTTTGAGGATTGTTATTGTAGCAACAACCATCGCAATCTTGTTTATTCATCATCACATTCCTCTTCAGTATAATTGTAGCAAGTATCACCTGCTCCCAAGAATTCATTGCATTTTCCACGAGCATCAATGTAACAAGAACTGTTTCCATTTCCTGCACATATTGCTCTTCCTTTATTTCCACCAAATGCCATATTCGATCCAGTTGGATTGTTAAAAGTGCAATTGTATACTCTAAAAGTTCCAGAACTTCCCCAAGCACGACAAGAAGCAGCAGAATGCCCATAGTTGTATGCATTATTGCCACTAAATTCACAATTTCTTACAGTTAAACTTCCACCATTCATATTTCTGCAATCCAATGCACGACCATCCCAAGCACCATAAGCATTTTCAAAAGAACAGTTGTCCACATTGCAGGAATTTCCATAAATATTTACACGAAGCAAATATCTATCACCACTGATTGGAGCATAAAACATCAGATTTCTTATATTTACTGTTTGACCAGACACACCATTTAAATCAAAATATAAAATATATTTCCCAGTTTCACCCATCAACAACCATGGAGGATCACTTATATCTCCTTCAATAGTTATCCCTTTAGTTATTGTAGTTTGAGAGTCGAGATGATATGTTCCACTTCCAACGAAAACACTATCTCCATTTTCCACGACATCTTCCAATGCAGTAAAATCCCTAAAACCAGTTTCTGGAGTTTTTCCATCAAAATCATTCGAACCAGCTTTTCCCATCACATACCAATCATACAATTTAGTGTTTTGCTCATAAATGAGCTGATTATCAAGATATAAACTCTTAACTTGATTTCCATTTAATTTTATACATCTTATTTCTTGAAGAGCGACATTATTTAAAATACTTGAAATTTCTGGTGAAGGAACATCAATAATAGGAATGTCAAAATCTAAATCTTCAAAACCATCAGCCATCAATCTCCCTCCAAAACAACAAGATTGTAAGTGGTTTCATTATTATCAAAATCAACAACAGTCAATTCAACAGCACTCATTGAATCAAGCTTTCCTTTATCATAACTACTCATCAAACCATTTGATTCATCGGTTGCCACACCAGTTCCTGCTTTGCCATTTAATAAAGTATCTGCTTGTGTTTTTGTATAATAATTGTCATGAGAGTGATTATATGGTGCAAAAGTAAAATCTGGCACATAAATTGATTTATTGACATTATCAATAGTAATAGTTCCAATCCATTGACCAGTCAATGCACCAGAATAAGATACTTCATTTGCATAATCAGATATATTGTCTAACTTTGCCTTGTCTTCCTTACTCATCAGACCATCAGATGATGAAGTAGCTTTGCTGTATTCAACTGCTTCTTCTGGCAAAGAAGCATACAAATCAAAAGAAGTACCATTGATTTTGATTGTTCCAATTCTCTCGCCCTCATTTTTTATTTGAATGAATTCAACTTTATCAGCATCAGATGAAACAGAATCTAATTTTATTTTGTCCTCCTTGCTCATCAAACCATTTTTTGAACCAGTAACTGCTGTATTATCTGCTTTGCCATCTACAACAGTTTGCAAATTACTATCACCATATATAATAGTTGATGCATTATGGGAATGACCTACATTGGACTTGCCATCAAGAAGACCATCCACTTCGCTTTCTCTATAATAATCAGACAAGTCAACTTGTGTGCTTCCAATTATGTTCCATCCATTTTCATCATATAAATATTCTGTGTATGGATCATCGCCAGACTCATTAGGAACAAGATAAATTATATTGTTCTCACCAGTGCTTGGCAATTCTTCAACAACCAACCTGCTCAACTTTGCACTTGCTATTTGAGAAATCTTGCTATCCACTTCATCTTTCAAATAAGTTTTGCTTTTCAACCAATTTAGCAAATTACTTCCAATTCTCATCCTATCACCTACTTGTTCACGAAATAATGAAAATGAGTATAAACTGGATTATTATGATTACCATTGTTAGAATTTAACAAACGGAATTTCATAGTTCCATCACTACAAACCTGGACACTCCTTGCATAGCCGTCCATTCCTGCACAAACATGATTTACATCATGTTCTGGTCTAAGCCCTACTGGGAACACAGTTCCATTGTAAAGGTGATAATAAATGTTTACATTTTTTCCACTTGTACGCATATACAAACCAGAAACTTCAACAAACACTCCAATTTTGCTTCCGAAATCAATGGCATGGTACTTCACAGTACCAGTACAATCATTCTTATTAGCAGAAACAGAATTAGAACCAATAACATTGTCATCAACAGAATTATTCACAGCATTCTGCAAATTAACAACCTTCTCATTCAGAACTTTTCCCTGATAAGCAGACAATGCTTCACCATTGACAAAAGTATTGGAATTTAGGTCGTTTTTCACTTTCACATGCCCATACATTCCAGTTGAACCAATACCATATTTTGAAGTGGAATCTGCATGATATGGCACTTCAAAGGAAGATAATCTCTCTTCCATTTCGCTTTTCAAAGCAATCTCGTCAGACTCCAAACCTCTCAACTTTGTAGCATTTATGATTGTTGTTTCATTAGTATTTTCCAATATGCTTTCCAGTTGCTCTACTGAAACATGACTTGTTTCAAATCCTTCAACAGTTTCCTGCAAATCCTCCAAAACCTCACTTTCAACAATAGTAATCTTCTTAACAACATCAGATTCATCATTGTACAAAAGCAAATCAGCAGATACAATTGCACCATTGTTCTTTTTCATCACTACTTTCGCTTGAATTTCACTCATACTTTATACTCCAAATAATTCGGTTTAATGAAACATTGTTTCCTTGTATTTTCCCTTTTAGCATAATATCCAATGGCAATTCCAGTATCCTCAATGTTCGGAGTGTAAACAACACTAATTCTATCATCAATTTTCAAGACATCTGGCTCAATTATGATTTTCTGCTTGGTATAATCAACAACAAAATCCCTATCTTCATGAAGTTCCTCTTCATTCAACACTACTTTTCTGACTGGATCGGCAGGAGAACACCTTAAATTAAATGTTCTTGTTTCGATGTTGTTTTCATCTACAACAAATGATTCTTTGAAATAATCCAAAACCAAGCCTTCATCTTCATCACTAGTGTGCTGACCAATCTCAGAATTTGACAATCCATCAATGATGATTGGATTGTATTTTACTGTCCAATCTCCTCTTAACATGTTGTTTTGAACATCTGGATAAAACCACATGCTATTTGCAGGAATAATATGCTCTTGGCCATCATATTCCTTGATTTTTTTCTCATTGTCATAATTGAATAAGAAATCGTACCATTCACCAATACTTCTTTTCTCAGCAGAAATAGGTTGCATAGTACATTCGAGAATAGGATATGCTACCTTGTTTGTCAGCTCAATACTATTGAAGAAATAATGAACTTCTTCATTTGAATCAACAAAAGGCAGAATATATACATTTTCCCTTTTCAAAGCCTCCAATACTTCTGGATGTGATTCGACATATTCGCACCTTTTTGCCATTGTCTTATCAACCACAGCACTTTCATCAATCTCTTCAAGATGAGTATAATAAACCAAATCATTCAAATTGATTGTCGTAAAATGTTCAATTGCTTCTCTTTCGGAGATAAGTTCTGCACTACATGAAACTGTTGGTTCAACCTCGAATGGAGCATATACTCTTCCCCAAACATTTGCCCCCAACATTGGAGCAGTTTTTGGATAATAATATGGTGTACGAACATACATTTCTGAACTTGCATCGTAAAGGATGTTTACATCAATCCAGTTGATGATTGCTGGTGTGTTGATTGTTGTCTTCATTTTCGCTCTGACAAAAGTCATACATTCATGGTTTTCAAAAGACAACCTATTTCCTGCATTCAAATCAAACCAATCTCTTCCATTATTGGAAACTTGATATATGATGCTTACTCCATCGGTTGCACTATTGTCCTGAGCATTTATCTGTATTCCACTTGCTGGACTTGTACGAATTGGCTTCAAATAAACATAATGGTCAGTATTTTTCACATATTCTTCAGTAGATTGCCTTATTTGCATTTCAAAAGCAAAATCAACTGGAGCAAATTTCCCAAGATGATATGGTACATTCTCACCTTTACCATATCTCATCCAAGTTCCACCATTATTCTCAGTCAAGAATGCATCTCCTCGAGTGTATGGATCTGCTCCACAATTCTTTGACCATCCTCCAAGCCACCATGCATGATTCGGATGAGTCAATGGAGAAAGAAATACAATAGCATAACTTTTATCCTTTTCCAGATATGGAGGATGGTCAAAACTAATAGTACAAATGTTTGGTGTACTGTTACTGAACCTCACCCTCTGTTCGGCAAGATTCTTGTAGTGATATGGAACTGGATAGGCAACTCCATTTTTCATTTCGGTTGGTCTTACTTGGACAAGCAGTGGGCTTCCAGTGTTGGATTTCCAATCACACTTTAAATTTACAGTAATTCCTTCTAAGTAACCACTGACATTTGGTTTGAATGTTTGAGCCCTTCCTACAGCAGGTATTTCTGTATTGTAAATTCCTCTACCTTCTTCTTCGCCTTCAAGCCAGTTCGGTTGGATATGGTAAGATTTGTTCTTGTCAAAACCGATATACCAATATTCATTTACAGACAGATCCATTGATGCTGATGGCCATGGTGATTTGTCTTTTGTAGTACGGTCAATAGTATAGAATGTCTGTTTTGGAGTTTCAGCAGAAATAACTGTCTGACCATCATCCAATCTTGAATGAATGTTTGCAGTTGTCATGAAACTGTCAATCAAAGCCAAATTGCTGAAATCAACATAAGTATTGCTTACATTTCTATTGCTGAAAACAACATTTTCAGATGTTCCTTTTTGATAACCAAAACTGTTTGCATCATCAACCAAACAAGGATTGAACCTTTTTCTTATTGCTGGTGGAGTAAGATACCCCAATTTCTCAACCATCTTGTATAGGTATTCATCGTTTCTGCAGAAATTACTAAGTATTTCTGCTGTTACATATCTTTGCTCACCAAAACTTTCAAAAGATTGGTGGATAAACTTATCATTAGGACAATTCCCCATAATTTTCACCTTGACTGAATTATAATTTCCTGACCATTAGGATCAAGATTTAATTTAATGTACAAATTCTTGCTGTTTCTATCATAGAAAAAAGAACCAAAAACCAATTCTCCCAAGCTATTTTTCGCTTCGAAGCTTTTTCCATTGACAACAACACCAATTATCTCATTTGGCTCATAAACATAATATGTAGACTCTCCATTGTTGGACAAAATCCAGTTGCTTCTTAAAGAACCAGTAACCAAATTGAAAGCATAATCAATATGGACATTGCTACTAGTGTCATTTTCAAGAAGCTCTTCTGTTATTGTTTCATAAATGTCGTGGCTTACCAATATTTCACCATTTCCTACACCAATCTCTGATGTTCCCAAAATTTCTGATGGTTTGCAATCGCAGGACAATATTATCTTTTTGTTTTTCAAATCAATAGAATATTTTGATTGCTTGATTGTAGTCAGATTTCCAAGAGCAGAATCGGATTTCAATGGCCTTGTAGTTCCTTTCCCAAGCATTATTCTGTTTATTGAGTCAAATTCATCGTTCACCCATCTATTTAGAAAAAAAGATTCCCCAATCTGTGTAATTAGATTTGTAGAACGAATTATAGATTTGCCATTTTGAGTAATTTCGTATTCTCCTTTTATAGCAATCATTGTATTTTCACCTCATGTTTATTGACTGACAGAGTTGTATAGACATTGATTCTTGAAGTATATTCTTTATTAGTAGTGTTGAATTGCAAATGAACCTTTTTCGTGAGAGGCATGACTCTTTGAAGTTGATATGACAAACCAACAATATCTTTCAATTTAATGTTTGAAGGAATGTCTTCATAATTGAAATAGATGTCATAGTCATTTGGTGTGTAGTTGTATTTTGTTCTCATGTATTTGCAGTTCATTCTTCCTCACCTACAATTAAATTAGGATTTTCTCCATCATCATCTATTACGAATGTTGCATCGCTTTCTCCATCTGTTATTTCAACTTCCCAGTCATGACTGTTCACCAAACAAGTGTCAATCCATTCATCTTCCATCATAAATTCTGGATTTTCACTGTCAGTTATGATTTCAAGGACATCAACCCCAATATTTAGAAAATTTGAGTCAATGTTTTTGTTGGTAAATAAACAATCATCAATCCATTGTTTGAAACTGGAATAATTGAAATAAATGTTTTGTAGATACAATTGACAATCTTGTGAAACTTTGAAAAAAGTAGTGTTTGGACAAGTTATTGTAGCTGTTGTGTTTGGGCAAGTGATGATTTTTGTGTTTTTCGATATGGTAGAAGTATCATTCAACTCATATGTGCCATCACCTAATACAATTATGTTTTTGCTTCCTTCAACCACAGATATTGCTTTTTCCAATGTTTTAAATGCTGTTTCGATTGTCAAACCATCATTTTGATCATTGCCTTCTGTATTTACATACCAGTCAGCATCATTACAGCTTCGGATATTGATAGTTATTTCATTTGACTCCAAACCAAATTCTTCATTGTCGATGTCATCGATTGAGTTGAAACATTTGAATGAGAATGTTGCAACTGTCCCATCAAACAATGAAGAACTCACTCTCCAAGACTGGTCTGACTGCAAAACAAATTCTGTTCTTTCTCCATTGATGTAAGGAACAATATAAAATAATCTATCTACTTTTTTACCAAGATGGTTTATTATTTCAAATACGAATGTGAAATCTTGCAAAGCAATTGGTGTCAAATCATCAACTGAAGCAGTGAAAAACAAGCTTTCATTTTCATTTTGACAAAGCAGGTCTTTGTGTTCCCATTTTTCTGGAATCCAATTTCCATGATGTCTGCTTGTTTCAAACATCTTGCACAAAATAGCTTCCCTATTCACCATCAGTATTTCATCAATAGGAATTCCAAACAATTTCCAAATTTCCAACACTGCCAAAGGAACATCCTGCAAGTGCTGAAGATAAAACAATATTCTGTTCATATAATGATAATCATCTTCAGTTAATTTGTCATTATATGGTGGTTCTGTATTAGGATAATCCAAAGAAAGAACATAATTTTTTCTTGGAAAATTTATAAATTCTCCAAAGTCATCAATACTATAATCATGATCGAATTCATTGTTTTCTTTGCCATCATTTTCTGGAAATCCCTTAACCAAAACATATTCATCATATGTTTCAACTATTATCTTGAACTTATCAGATGGAATTATATTTTCCGATGTGTCAGAATGAATATAATTGAAGATGTGTTCTTGATTGTCATCAATGAATGAAGTAGTGTATATGACTTCATCGTTTTTGTATAAAGTAACACTTTTTAAGTTATTGAAATTTGCAAAGAAATGAATGTTATAGTTGTGAGGTTCATCTTGCTCTTTCCAAATCCAAATGTTTTTTTGCACTTTGTTATTAAGATAAAGTTTGAATAGATTGTTGTAAATTTCCTTGAACTGGTTGTTGAATATTGACTCGGATGTGTGAAAATTGCTTCCTTTTGTTTTTTTCAAAAAATATGGAAATTTGTTTAGTAGATATTGCAAACTGTTTTTCATAATTGTTACTCCATATTTATTTCAATATCTCCAACAAAACAGCTTTCATCATCTAAAACTTCAACTGGTTGCTTTGGATAATCAAATTGAATATTCTTCAATTCTGAAATATTGTTGTCAAGCCAAACAGCCAATTTGTGAGGAATAAAATCCTCCCCAATCTTCAGACTTGCAAAATAATTATTGATTTCATCATGAATCCTTGATTTGATATTGTCTTTCTCAGAATTGTCAAAAGGATTCAATCTGTCAATATCCACATTGCAATTGATATAGACATCAATTGCCTTTTCATTTGGTGCTGTTAGAAAAATATCTTCGGAAACTTGGCAAATTTTGCTTTGAAGTTCATTATAAACTTTGTTCAAAAAATAAGAGTCAAATGGCGAAATAACAATCTTTATAGTTCCAGTTCCATCCCAATTTGGAATCAACTTATAATCATGAAGACCATCAAGCCTACTGAAATAATTTACATAAGCCCAAAGATTCCCTTTTTGATTAATTTTGATCCAGTTTTTCAACAGTTCTCTGTATTGTTCATCATTGAAACCGTCAGTTCCACCTGTAGATGGCTTTGGATTTGTAACTTTCAAACCATATGATTTGTTTTCAACTTTTGTTAGTTGTTTTTCAGAAACTCTGCCTGCAACTCCTGGCGTGGTTGCTATTGCAGATACTGTGCAAGTATTGTTTTTGGTTGTGAAAGTCAAGGGTTCGAGAGTTCTATATGACAAACCATTTTTAGAAAAAACCAATAAACCTTCATTTTCTGTTATTGTGTCCTCAATTTCCTGATTTGTTTCAAAATTTAATTCAACATAAGCATGTGTAGGTTTTGGACGAGAGCAATTAACAATCGCCCCAATATCATCAAGATCCATTCCTTTAGCAAAATCGACTTTGGAAGACTTGTAAACTTTGGTAATCTCGTTGTAAACTTCAGCCAATGCTTCTGCATGGATAGATAATAGCATCACATAGAAATTGCTGATATCTTTTCTATTTGAAATATAGTCTAAAAAATCTTCATTATGACTGATTAGCTTTTCTTCAAATGCAGTGTTGAGCATTTCTTGAAAAATTTCTCCATAATATTTCTGTTTGTAGTTCATAAGTTCACTTCTCCTTCTACAATTTTGTCATAAATGCTTGTTACTGAGAATTCAACAAGATATTTGAAAAACTCGTTATTGGGATTGTCCGTTACTTTAATCCAGTTTATTTTTTTTACTCTTCTCATGTTCGTTAGAACTTCTGTTATGAACAATTCAATTTTGTATTCTACCATACGCGATTTATTGGCTTTTATTAATTCATGAATTCTACATCCAAAATCCGCGTATAATGGATTCTTGAGTTCTTTGAATCTTGTCATTATTGCTATGCAAATTGCATTCTGTAAACTTTCATATCCTGTGACATTTACTACGTCTCCATTTTCGAATTGCATATCCCATTCGTTGAACTCGTTTGGTTTTAGTAGAATGTCCTCGTTTAGTGACTTATAAAATCTATAGCTTTCTGATTCTGTATCAGCTGGAAGCATTGGTATCTTCCTCCTCTGTTTCTTCTACTTCTTCTTCTCCCTCTTCTTCTTCGGATTTTTCTTTTGGTTTTCCGAATCCTGGAGGATAATCAACCAAATGGATGCTACATTCCCATCCACTATCTGATTCTGAATGAGATGCTTTTGAAATATACATGTATTGATCTTCTTCGAATCTTGGAATCTGTATTTTAACCCAGTTTCCAGATTGCCATTCTTCACCAGGAATTATTTTGCATTCTACACTGTGGCCATTGTTTCTTTTGATTTTCATCCATTCGATATTTGCGAAATGTTGGGCTTCCTCTAATGTTTCAACTGGAACTGCAGTTATCTGGGATGTGCTGGTGCTTGATTGAGAGGCATCATCTACTTCTTCAGTATCTGATGTTGTATCTTCTGTGTTTGTCGCATCGCCAGTGGTTTCAGATGAGTTTTCTGTGTTTTCTTCTGCAACCACATATTTTACAGCATCTAACTCTTTTGGTTTTTCTCCAAATCTTTCAATTAGGTTTTCATCACGAAGAACAATGTCTTCACCTCCTTCCCAATGAACCGTGAGGAAGTTTACTGTGTCTGGATTGATATCAGTAATGGAAATGGAATCTTGAATTATGTTTACTCCTTCTGTTAATTCCAATTTTGAATTTTCAGTTGGATCCGGAATTTTGTTGATGAAGACTTTTTCATTTATTGCTTTGCATTCCACTTCCCCATCCCAAAATGCCAATACTTCCTTTATTGCATCTTTAATAGTTGAAGCAGAAGTTTCACTCTCATTGTCATCAACATCGGAACCTCCATCTTTTAAAATACATTTTGCTAATTGTTCTGGACTATTAGCACAACACCATCCTATCAAAGCTTTGACTTTCGGCTGTGCCATGAACTCTGCATAAGTTTGTTGATTTGGCCATTTGGCACCCCATTGTTTAGAAACAGATGCATTAGCATCTCCCTCCAATGTTTTGTATTTGTAATTTTTCAAAGATTCACAAGTATTGTACTTGTTTCCAATCCAACTCGTATGAGCTATGAATCCTCTTTTAGCTTTATAGTACCCTCTACTAATGCCTTGGCAGAAGTCGGCATTCATCCCAATGTCACGTCCTCCTCCAATCATCACCATTACATCGCATTCGTTGGATCCTACCCATCTTTGCATAACTCCTGGGCCTATGCCTAATTTCGATACTTTGTTTCCTGCATTTTCTATAATCTTACAAACTGTATCCAATGTTTTTTGGTCTTTGCTTCTTCCTTCAATATTGTCAATAGAAATTGCATAATGTTTACTCATTTAAAAACCTCTCAATTTTTTTAGAAAATGTGGAAAAAAAATAATGTTCTCTTTCTGTGTACAAAATAATATAAATTAGTAAATAAATAGCATTATTCATGAATAATAAACAATTAATATTAATAATCGTAGCCATAATAATCGCAGGTTGTATTGTTGCAGGTGCCGTAATTTATGGTTTTGACCATTTACAACAAACTACGGAAAATAAAACTATGAATAATACAACCAATATAACGAAAAACATAACTAATGTTACAGAAAATTATAAAGAAAATTCTAACACTAACAATAATGGTAAAAGCAATGGTTTCTATGATGACTCTGGAAATTGGGTAGAATACAATACTGACCCAAATAAAGGACAAATAATACTTCCAGGAACTTATGAAAAAGGAAAAGAATTAGAGGCTGCAGGAGTTTTTGATTGTCCTCATGGATATTCAAGAGTTGCGGATTGCCCAGTATGTGGATAAATCCATCATATCAAACCATTATCCATTTTTAACTTATTTATAATATTGTCAACTTCTTCTTTAGTGTAAGTTTCTTCTTTTAAAGATAAGTCAACTGGTGAAGTTTCTCCCATTTTGGTAGTATTTATGGAGATTCCTTTACCAGTAATTACATCAAATTTTTCAGCACCAAATGAATAGACACATTCATCGGTTCCTCCAATAATCTTAAATTCTATTAATCCAGGTCTTGGAGGCCTGGAAACAGGTAAATCAAATTCATCATAATAACCCAACACCACATATTCTTCTCTATTAGAATTAATCTTTAAAAGCACTACATATTCCTCAAAAGCAGGAATAATGCACCTTTCATGTAATTTCTCACAATATTCATCAACCCCTAATGGAGTGTAATAATCAGTAGCATATGCCCCATAATTATGTAAAATGTGCGCTATCACTTCTTTTCCATTAGATAACTTCACCAATGCTTGTTGTTTGAACTGATAAAATTTAAGAATTTTCCCTTTATAAGCTAATGATTTTTCAAATTCTTTTTTGATATTTTCTTTTAAAGAATCTTCCAAAGTGATTTTGCTCACATTTTTAAATGCTTCCAATACTCTCCCATCAGTCACTGTTTTCATGTTAAACTTCCCCACATTTCCCAATTATATCTTAAAGAATCTTTAGTTGCACGAGGACATGAACCCCATGTACTATCCCATTTTCCACCAGCACTTTCGATACTAGCATCAAACATGTATACTTTATCTTTAATTACAATCCCATTATACACATGAGCATATCCCATACAATGGGTATTTACATAACCTGTTTTAATCCCTTGAACTGAACATAAAGCATTAATTAATCTTGCATGATCAACACAATTTGCAGTTTTGCATTTTAATACTTCAGTTGGCGAATGTTTAGCTCCATAATACATTGGTCTTTCATATTGGATATTTTTATAAACCCAATGACAGATTGCTTTAGCTTTTGCAATAGCCCCTTTTTTTCCTTTGCATATTCTATTCGATTGTTCCTTTATTGTAGTAGAAAAACCAACACCACTTACATCACTATCCCCACCATCTTCATCTCCAGATGATGAGACATTACTATAATCAATGACCATATCATTGAGGCCGGTTGGGTCAATAACAGGTTCCATTCCTGCTGTTTTTATCATTTCTGCCAATATCTCTGACATTTTCATTTGAGTGAAATCGAATTGATATTTTTGTTCTAAGAGTTTTGTCATTCCACTTATTTTTAAATCGACCTTGTCTTCACTGTAAGTTTGCTCTGTAATGAAACCTAACAACATTTCATTTAATTCTACTGGCTCTATTGGCTCATCATATTGTTCCCATCCTTTTCTAAGTAAAATTCTTACTCCTTTATAGAATCTTTTCTTATCCACTTCAGGCATTGAAATGGATCCATTGTTACTTATGTTTTCATAATCATGTTCCGAATCAACATTGTAAAGATTTCCATAATAATATGTTTCCAATATTTCTCCCTGATGTAGACTGAACCCTTCCATGTTTTCGTCATCTTCATTTGTAGTGGTATCTTCATCATCAGAGCTTTCATTAACAGTTGTTTCCTCTCCACTGTTGGGAATGTATTGTTCAAAGTTTTCAGTATCGACTTTATACACTTCCAATAGGTTTCTTGGGATAGAATATTGGATTACCATTATTGTTTCTCCTCCTCCAATTTATCTTCAGGTATTGTAAACACATCATTAGGGATTGTTGATTCCTGATTTGGGATTTCGATTATGTCTATATCTAATTTCAAGTCTTCAGGAGATGATTCTTCAGCATCTTTTTGAATTATTACTTCTGCCTCAAACATTCCCCCCATATATTGAGATATTACTGTACATGGTTTGCTGACCATCTTTTTAAATATCTCATCATAAACTTCAGGATAATCCTTTTCTATGTGGACATATGTTGAAAAACTAAATTTTCTTGGAATGTATTTTCCTCGACTAACATGTTGAGTTCCTCCAAGAATATTTTTTCTGACTGTTTCTCGACGATTATATGATTCTTCACCAGTTATGGATTGTGCATAGAAAGGATATCCATCTATTTCTACAGTTTCATTTACGCCACTTCGAATATCATCATACATTCCAACCATTTTTATCCACCTATTTCACGTATGTTAACATTTGAAATTACATCCAATCCTTCAAGAGCAGTTATCATTACTTGTTTTGCTTCCTGTGTTGTGAGATTTCTAGCATCCAATTGCACCGCTCCTTCATTTATAATGATGGTTGCATTATTGGCTTCACTTTTCACCGGTGCAGTTGACAACATTGTTTTTATGGATCCAAGATTACTTGCCGAATAATTATTATTGAATCCTACATCAAGCATTGGATTTCCAAAGCCTGAAACTATATCTTTACCAACCTTGGTAGCTGCTTTTACAAGATATTTTCCTTCAGACACTATGAAATCACGAGCATACCACATTTCATCGTACATTGTCCAAGCAATGTCCCCAGGAGACCCTGTGTTAATACCTTCTTTAAATGCTTCTACAACTCTTTCAGCTCCTCCTTTCGCGGCAGAAACTGCTGAGTTGATACCGTTTTCTACTGCTTGATTCATATAACTCATTTCGGTTTTCATCACATCGGCAAGTTTTAAAGTGCTTTTAAAACCAGTAGTTGTTTTTGTTCCAATGTTTTTACCTCCGGTTGCACCTGCAGTTGCACCTGCACTCATTGCAGAACCTACAGCAGATGTTACAACACCATTCAAACCACTTAATCCGGCAGTAACTCCTACTTTAATGCTTGAACCAATAGCTCTGCCAGCACCATAAAATCCAGAAGCAGAAGCTGTTAGAGTTGCTTTGAGTTGTCCTAAAACTGTTGTTATGCTAGTTAATATTCCTCCAATTCCTGCAACACTTGTTCCTGACAAACTGTTTAATTCTGTTGCAATATTTTTTACAGAAGTTACTGCTCCTTGCAATCCCCCAATGTTTGCAACTGGAAATCCCCCAGTGTTCAAATTTGAAATTAGAGTTTTGATACTTCCAATGGCAGTACCCATAGCTGACAAACTACCAGATACTGTTGTAGGCGCTGTCAAGCCATTTAATTGTGTGAGAATATTGGATACTGTTTTTATTTTTGCAATTGCATCTCTGAGATTGACAAGCATTTCAGTATTTGTCCATTTTGGAATTGAAGCTGTATTTAAAGTGGTTATTGCCTGTTTAATTGGTGTGAGGCTATTGGCAATATTAACTACCTTACTTGCCAATCCAGTTGGTGCATCTTGAATGCTTGCAAGGTTTTGAAGAACAGTTGCAACCACAGAAATCTTAGGAACACCATTTCTAAGATTAACAAGCATTTCAGTATTTTCCCAAGGAGGTATTTCGGTTGTATTCAAAACACCAATACTTGCTTTTAAAGGTTTCAATGCATTTGCAACATTTGTAATCTTACTTGACAATCCCTCAGGAACATTAGGAATGTCTTTTAAACCATCAATTGCCTTCGCAGTGTTAATTATATCATCTCTAGCTTGTTCTATGGTTGAGGAGATTGTACCGTTACTTTCATATTCCACTTGGTCAATGTCTTTCAACCTTTCAATAGCTATTGAAATTGGTTTTAATGCATTTGCAATCCTGGTGATTTTAGGCCCTACCTCATCACCAGGGTCAGCGATAGTTTCTGCTCCGAAAGTGCTTAAAACTTCTGCGGCTTTTTTAATGTCTTCTTTTGCAGATTCAAGAGAATTTATAAAATTGGTGAGTGGATTCCAAGTGGTTTGTGCATCAGTAATTCCACGAAGGCTTTTAATAGCTTCTGCCACAGGCTTTAACGCATTTGCCACTCTGGTGATTTTAGGTCCCACATCATTACCAGGGTCTGCAATTGTTTCTCCCCCAAAGGTTTTTAGTTTTTCTGCTGCTTCTTTGATGTCTTTTTCAGCGGATTCTAAAGATTTGATAAAATTGGTGAGTGGATTCCAAGTGGTTTGTGCATCGGTGATGGATCTTAAACTGTTTATCGCTTCTGCCACAGGTTTTAATGCATTTGCAATGTTTGTTATTTTGCCTCCAACACCATTGTTTTCAATTGAGCTAGTATCCAAATTATCTAGAGTAGATAATGTTCCATTTGCAGCCCTTATATCTGTAATTGCGCTTTGAAGCAATGTCTGAAAATTACCTAATTTTCCGCCAAGTGTCATTAGGTTTCCAGTTATTTCAGACCAAGCAATGCCTGCCAATGATTTTACAGCACCGTTTAAAGTATCCAATGTTGTTGAAATTGTTTTTAAATTATTTACTACTCCTTCTCCAGGAACCTTGATATTGCCCAATTCGCTTAAAATTGGTGCTATTTTTTTAATTTCATCAACTAATTGTTTTATTGAATTTGACAATCCTCCTCCGAGGAATGTGATTGCATTTCCAATAGTTCCTAATAATGCTGTTACTGTAATTGCTGCTATTGCACTTGTAAGTTCCCACATTGCCTTTGCAAAACTCTTCAATCCTGCAATGGCTCCTGATAAATCTACACTATTGAAGTTTAAAGCAGCCATTACTTCCATTATTAATTTAACAAAAACCAGTATTTCCACTACTATTCCTGCTACTATTGGAATCATGATTGCTACTGCTGCTGCAACCATTATCATTGGTGCTACCATTGCTCCAAGACTTGCGCCAAATCCTGCAAATGCTCCACTGAAACTTGATGCTCCTGCGGCGGCAGTTTCTGCTCCTGCACTTGCTGTGGCCAAGCCCGCACCAGATTCTGCAATTTCTTCAGCACCTTTAGTTACTTTTTTAACTCCATTGGTGTCTATATCCACATCGGGTATTTGGCCGGTGTTTTTAAATAATTCTCCCCATTTTTTATTATCTTCAGAGATTCTTTTCATTTCTTTTTTATAGAATGCATCGTCGATATGGCCTGCTTCCAAACTTTCTTCAAGAAGCTTTAATTGCTTGTCATTGTTTTTCATGTGTTTGGAATATTTTTCAGCGTTTCTGGATTGGCCTTGGAAAATTGCATCGTCAAGGTCAATTCCTCCACCTCCAAGACCTCCCATTATTTGAGCATCTTGAAGGTCTTTTGAGGATAGGCCAGCTGCAATTTCAGTAGCATTATCCAATGTACCGGTTGCATCACTAGCACTTTTAATAGAATCTGTAACATTATCCCATAATCCTTTTAATTCTTTTACTCCTGCTGCTGTCTGGTTGATACCAGTCATCATTTCTGTAAATGGCTGTGTTACTTGATTTGCAAAATCAATTCCTTGAAATGCAGCAAGTAAACCTGCTGTAATATTCCCTCCAGCCAAATTATCCAAATCTAAAAAAGCTTTTTTAACATCTTTGATTACTGGTAGGAATGTATTACCTATTTTCTTTCCTGCTTTTGACCATTGCTTTCCTATAAGTGCATCAAGACCTTCATTTGTTTTCATGAGCTCTGATGTATCACCTGTAAGTTCTTGAACAGCTGCAATGTAACCTTCAATATCGTTTTCTTCACCATTCCAAAGACCTGTTCTTTTAAGAGCATCTTCTGTAATACCATATTGGTCGAGACTTGCACATGCTCCTTTGATACCTTTGGAGAGATCCATCATTGCCTGTTCTGCGAGTTCTGTACTTCCTGTCTGTGCCAATACTTTTGCACCAAAATCAGCAATACCTTGAGTAGCATTCTTAATCTGCTCATCAGTACCTCCGGTAGCAGACTTAAAGGCATTCAAAGCAGGAATCAAATTCTGCATAGAAACAAGACTGCTGTTAGTAACTTCATTAACATGATCCCCTAACTGCTTGGCAGAAGTGTCTGTTTCAGACATCATTTTAAGTAAAGCATTATTTGTATCTGCTTTACTTGTGGTACCGAAAACAAGTTCTGTTGCAGATTTTCCTGTAAGACTATTTAAAAATCCATTGGTGGCTGAAGACATTTGCATAAAACCAGAACCGAGAGTTGCCATTGCTGATTGTGCTTTACTTGATAAAGATTGTACTTCCTCACCAACACCTTTTATGGTGCTGCTAGCATCATCTTTAGCTTGAATCATAAGTAAAACATCTTCACTTGTAACCATAACCATTATCTCCTTTTTAATTGTTTTTTAGCTTCTTGTATCTGTTTCTGTTCTGATTTGATTTCTTCACCATATTTTCGCATTAACATAATAATGTCAAGATTATCTTTTTTATAAATGACCTCACTGATAGGAATGCCCAAATGCTTACTTACCCTAAAATAAACTTCCCCAAGAAAACTATCTAACAGCTGGAAATAAATCTTCTTGGAAGGTATCAGTTAATTTTAATCTTCCACGAACTTCATGGAAAAGACTTGCTTTAGTGTTTAAGTCAACCTGTTTCCAAAACAATAGGTTTTCTTCAAAAGTGGTTTCTTCATCCCCAATGAATTCTATCCTATCTGCTAAAAACTCGTTTAATACCTGTAAATTGTATTCGGCGGTTCCGAGTTTTTCATTGAGTTTATCGTTTAATGCCTTGATCATTTGAACTTCTTCAGGACTTAGGGTTTGACCCATTTCTGCTTTGGCCATGACCTTTTTCTCATTGATATCTAAGTCTTTGAATAAGCCCATCTGTGTACTGGCTCCTTCAATGTACTGTTTTTCTGTGTATGGTTTTATTCTCATTTGAAGAAGGTATCTTTCACCGTTTAACCAGTAATACATGTCTATGCGATAACGTGATTTATCATGAATGATTTCTAATAATTGTGATTGAGTATTGATAATCTTGTTAGCTTGTTCTACGCTTTCTTCTGCTTTACTAAGATTATATTCTTTGAAATGTTTTCTGTATCTGTTCAATAATAATTTAAGCATAGCCTTTTCATCTTCGGACAATTCTTCTTTTGCTATGCATTTGTCTACCAATTCCTGTTCGGTAAATTCTAGATAATCGTAAGGCAATAATTTGCATTCTTCAGGGAATTTTGAATCCCATAAGTATTTTTCAGTTGCTGGACTAATCATAGCTATACAATCCTCCCATAAAAAAAAGTTGAAAAAAAAATAATATTGTTTAAAAAAGAAAGTGGAAAAGGAATGAAAGGAAAAAAACGATATTCCCATCATTTATTTTATTGAAAGAGATTTTCCACTAATGTCTAAGCTTCTACCGTCTTCTTGACTTATGCTGATTTTTTCAATACGAGAATGGAGTAAAACATCAGCTTCCTGATATTCTCCATTTTCTTCAAAATTATAAGTAGATACTGTGAAATTACTTCTATTTTTCCAGTATTCTTTAAGTAATGGATAATACTCGGGAAATACTCCATTAGCTTCCCATGATATTTCTCTTTTACCACCTTTATATGCAATGGCATCGTGGCTGTTTGTTGCTGTTTTAAGATCTTCTGTGGATTCAAGATCAATGCTGAAATCTTCACATGGAATTACTTCATCATCCAATCTTAACTCTGCAAGATCGTACTGTTTACTATCTGAATTAATTACTGTAGACATTTAAATTCTACCTCCCTATGGTTGTATTTGGTGATTCGATAAATAAACTGAAACCAATGATTAAAGTTGCATTAACTGGTACTGCTACTCCCTCAACTTTCAAATCATATGGATTAGTTCCGGATTCGGTTACTTTTAATTCAGTTCCAGGCATCATATACCCTGCACTAATCTTATTTTCAACTACCACATCAACATCGGTTTGAAGATAAGATAGATTGATTTCTGTTTCATTTCTTTTCAACTGTTTGTATAGTACTGCATATACTTCACGAATCAATTGGTCAACATTTCTTCTAGCATGCAATAAAGCATCTTCAGGTCTGCTATCAGAATTAGTTGCAAATGCTGTAGATACCCCTAGATTGATTCTGGTGTGAATTTCAGAGCCGGCAAGTTCATCAGCAATGAATATGATTCCTGCACTTTGCAATTCATCCATTTCTTCAGGAGTTCTTTTATTGTAAGTTCCTGATTGAATGCTACGGAAATCAGAATACCCTACTTCCTCATAATATGGAGTGCAGCAGATATTAGCAACAGTTTTTCCAAACTCTGAAGGCTCTATAATTCCTACACGGCTTTTTTGAATATCATTTTCTTGAGTATCATCAGTGTATAATTTAAGATTTTCATCTGTTGCTCCTTCAAAGGTAATATATGCAATACGTGGATTTCCAATTTGTGAATCCTCAACAATACAACTGCATGCAGAATCTATAAGACCAACAACAGTTGCTATTGGATCATCTTTTGAAAGGCCTACATAGACTTCAACTTGCACATCCCTTTTACTTTTTGCTAAATCCATAGCTTGAAGCCAAGGGTCGGTTTGAATTGAACGAGATGTTACTGCATTATCTCCTTCACCAGCAGTGGTGGTTGGAACTGCTCCTAAATCGATAACGTAGACGTAAGGTACGGTTATGTCATCGGAAGTTACTTTGCGAGCTTCTTGGAAAAATTCTTTTAAAGTTTTTAATAAAGGATTTGTTTCAGGAGTTGTTCCGATTCCATCGTATGCAACGTCCTTATTCAATGCTTTGAAGTTTTTGAATTTTTGAATTCCTGGTTTTGGAGAAGCATTTCCAGAGTAACCTATAAAAATTGGTATCTGTGCTCCCTCACCGTTTAAAGTTGGGTTGCTGTCTGCTTCGTAATAGCGTACTTTTGGTGTTTCTTCTATACTCATGTCTTAATCACCCAGTGAAATTTTTAATAATTTTCTCTAATTCTGATTCTGTAATTGAAGGTTTTACTACTTCAACACCATGTTTTTCCTTTTCTTCATAGTATTGTTCAAGTAAACCTGCTTTACTTAATGCTCCAACGATTATGTAGTTTCTTGTTGGGTTTTTCTGTACTGCATCATAGAGAGTTAGTTTTTTCTCTTTAACTCTTGATGTTTTAACTTCTTTTTTAACAGATTTTTTAGTCATAATAAATCTCCATCAATTATTATTTCTTCAAATAATTCTCCTCCTATTGGGTAATAGGTGTGGTAATCCATTTGAAGTTTGAAAATGGTTCTAAGAATAGGTGTTTCGTATTCCAATTCATCCAAATCCGTGATGCTGTTAATGTGAAATGTGTTTTTAACTATGTTGTTGGTTTTGAAAAAAGAGGAATACATGTCTTTTATGGGACATTGTTTTTTGATTTGGTTTAAAGCTAAGCATTCGCTTTTTAAAAGTTGGCAGCATGGCTGATTGTAATTTTTGCATGTGTTGAAATGATTAGCTTCTGCTTTTAAAATTTGATTTTTTACTGATTCTATAATGGATTGTCTTTCGTGTTCGGTATTGCACCAAACATTTATCCAAATATCTGAAGTGTATTTTTTCTCGATGTGTTGGATGTGGTCTATTTCAACATATCTTCTTCTTTTGAAGTTTTCATCTGCCTGCATTATTGTTATGCATGGTGTTTGGTCAATTGGAGCGTATCTCCTTATAACAGGTACATGACGGCCATTATAGAATATTTTATTTTTAAGAAGATTTAGGAATGCTTTTTCCATGACAAACATGCTTCTACCCCAGATAACCTTGGTTTTTTAATTCTTGTCTGAATAGTTGTTGGAAGAATTTTCGTGTTTTGTTGGCGGTTCTGGTTACGAATGGATTGGGATGTGATCCTGGATGTTGTACGGATTTTCCATATATAACCTTGCCGTCAGAAAGTGCTTTTTTGTTTTTAACTTTAATTTGGTGAGGTGCTGTTCCATATTGAACATGAACCCAGTATTTAACGCCTGCTGTAATGCAAACTGTTGTCATGTTGGGGTGGCTCATCCCAATACTTCTTCTAAGAGTTCCTGTAACAACTGGTGCTTCTTTTTTCATGGTTCCTTCGCTTTTTAATCCTGTTTTGATAAGTGCGTTTTCAATTACTTTGTCAAAATCGGCATTTAGCATTTTTTCTATGCGAGGTCCTGTTTCAACATTTATGTTTATCATAAGATCACTGGCTTATGGTGTTTCTTAACTGTGATTTTCTTATGGTACAGTATATGGTTCCAGTTTTCAGGAGTTCCTATTATTTCATAGGTGTTTTCCCCTACTTTTATAATGTCAGTATCGTTTATTTCTATACTTGGAGGTGTGTAGATGTGGTAGATATCCTGCAATATTTTTCCGAATTCCTTTTGTGTTGAATTTGGTGATGCCGGTTGCATATCTGCATTTAGTGTTTGGCGATGTTGGTATGAATCCTTTCGCCCATAATCATCGTACTCTTCCATATATTCCCATAATTCAATTTCAGTGTTGTTAAAAAACATTTTATATCATTCTTCCAACAGTGCTGAATTCTTCTTTTAGATTTTCAAGTTGTTTTTGGATTAATGATCCTTTCCCTAGACTAGTGTCTAAAGAAATTGACACGTCTCCTTCACTTATGCTTGCCGCATTCTTATCCCACGCAGAATCCAAACTGTATTCAAGCATGTCAAGTATTAATGGTAAGATAAGATTGCTGTACTGTTCATCGGTGATACAATAGGTGTATTCCAATTTCAAAAACCCGTTATGTGGAATGTCTAGATAGATTATTCCTTCTTGAGAGTTTATGGTGAAATCATTTTCAGATATTTCGTTTCCATTTATTGTAAGAGAATTGACTTCATAAATAGGATAGTAATCTGCTACTAAAGTTAAACCGCTGAATGTTTTTTCGAATTGTATCTTTTCTGTTGGTTGTAAAGGAATTCCAATGGTTTTTACAATATCTGCTTTAATAGTTTTTAGAAGATTTTCAAAGGCATCATCTTCAATGGTTATTCCTTTTGATTCAAGCAAATCCTTTAACTCATCTTCATTTATCAGAAATATCAATCCTCCACCAATTTAATCTTATTTTATCCTTGGCTTTGAACTATGGTAATGCTAATGCTATGATTGTCAGCGTCAACAGTTACGTTGCTAGAGCTTTCATAGTCATTATAACCGTTCTTGGTTGCTGCTACACTATAACTACCATAAGGTACGTTTTTGATTGTTGCGCCGCCTGCTGCTCCGGTTCCAGAATCTGAAGTTGCGTAATCATTATTTTCACTGTCTGTTAAAGTTACGATTGCTCCTTCAATTGGATCTGTTCCGTCGGTGACTGTTACTGTTACGTCGATGATTTCAGGATTCACCTCAGCTACTGGGAGTTCCATCACCAATACCTGTTATAAGACCATCCTTAAACTCACCAGTATTTTGAGTGGTTAAAAATGCGGCGATAACGTCTTTAGTAGCTAGCTTGTTGACTGGAATGTTTGGGATTAAGGTTGGTGGCATTAATCTTCTAACTTCAATAGTTGAAGAATCAATGATTGCCATTTTTCCGCCGTCAGTGGTGTCGAAGTTACGGTCGACGAGAATTGGCATTTCTGTACCTTCAAGGCTGAAATAGGAAATAACCCTATGGCCTAATCCGATATCAACCTTATCAAGGAAGTTTCTTTGATTTGGCTTAATCATGTCTTTTAATTGTTTTGCAACATTATAAGAACAAACCATTACGTCAGGATTACCATTATCATTGTGAAGTTCTTCAAGCATGTCATCAATGATTGCTTCAGTGATTTTTTCACCTTGCAAATCTTCAGTGTGAGTTTTGATAGTGGTGGTGATACCTTTGAAATCCTTATTTGTGTTTCCACTTCCCTCAAGAATTGCGGTGTCAGTTTTATTGTTAATTTCAATAAACTTCTGATCTTGTCTTCTTTTGAGAACGTTGATTGCTTGATTACCTAACTGTGCCATCATGGAAACTTCGATAGGAGCTACAATGGTTCTCATCTTATTGAGGACTGGGAGAATAGTTTCTGCATTTGCATCTGGAATCTCATCACTTTCATCAATCCATTTTACATCAGATTCCTCTTCACGTTTTTCTTCAAAGTATCCGACAAGTGCTGCCTTATTATCAAGAACTTGTCCTTTTGATTCCAAGTATCTTAAGAAAGGTGCTTTTTCAAAAGTTTTGGATTGCAATACTGTACTGTATTCTATCTGCATTGCATCAGGATAATTGCTGGTGGTTTGCATTGTTTTTTGCAATGCTTCTATTTCTGCAGAGTTAACTGCAACTTGTTTTACTACTTCTTCGATTTTTAGATCTGTCATTAATAATCACCCTTTTATTTTTTTTTATAAGTTTTGTGAAATGGCATTCATTATAGGATTAACATTCCTTTGCCTTTCCAACAACATTTTAGATGTCTCCTCAGTAGTGAATGTCTTTTTAATGCCTGCTGCATCTCCATTGATGTCTCCGGTTTTGTTTAAGTCTACTTTTGGCTGTGGATTTCTGTTTTCATCAACACTTTTGAAGAATTGTTTTTTAAACTCGCCGAATGTTTTCTCCATGGATTGTGACATTGACTTTTGCATTTGCTCTGCAAACTTGTCCATGTCAATGGATTTGCTTACTTCGTCAGCTTCACCATCATCCTGTTTGTCTTCTGGTTTTTCATCTTTGGATTTGCCTTCGATTTCTTCTTTTACAATGTCTTTTACTTTCTGTTCTATTTGACTTGTTATTGAGTCAATAAGGCCTTGTTCTTTTTCAGACCATAATTCATCGATTGCTGATTTGATTTTTGCATCGATATCTTCATTTTTTGGTTGGTCTGTAACCTGATTGTTGTATGTCATTTTATTATCCTCCATTGATTGCATGTTTTTTAATATTTCATTGCACACGCCCTGAAAACATGTTCCCTCAACTATTCCACTTTTTGCAGTTACTGTTCCGAGAGTGTCCATGTTTGCAGGGAAAGGTGTTAAACTAATTTCGTATAAATTCAAATCTTTTACGCTTAATCCTCCAACATCATTACGATTGAAGCTTGTTGGCTTTCCACCAATACTGAAACCTAGTTGAACTCCAATATCAAGCATTTCCTTGATTTCAGGAGCATGCTTGCTTAATATTCTAGCCCCAATATGAAGCTCGTTATCGTTGGAATCCAACACTTCAGTTATTGAACCCAGTACTCCGTTTAGGCCATATTGATGGTCTCCATGAAGATTCTTGCCTTTGTTTAGCAGTTGCCTTTTCATAGATTCTATTGCTGAAGGAAGCATAATATCTTTCTGCAAGTCAACATTGCTAGTGCTTGCAATACCCTGTATGTCTAAGGTGCCATCCTCATTTAACTTCACACCACCATCAGATGTGGTGTTTTTGGTTAAAGGAACATAGACCTTAAACTTATCATTAGTGTTTATAGAGTCCATAAATATCTAAAACCCTCTTTCTAAAAAAGAAAAAAAATAGAATTGTATTTAAAAAAAAGAATGTTTAATTTTTTTAGGGAAAAAAGAAGCAAAAATTTTAAAAAACAAATAGATTGTGTTTATTTATAGAAAAAAGAAAGAATCCAACAAAGAAAACAATGATATGTTATATTTTTTTTTGGAAAGAAAAAAAAAAATTTGTTTTAAAAAAATTCATGCTTCTTCAATATACAGTGTAACGAAAAAGAAAAAAAAATAATGCACTTTCAATTAATCCTCAAATTTATATTTTTCTGGATCATAATCGGGATGGGTGGAAAGTAATAATTCCACAAAATTTTCATATTTACGAGGATCCAAATCATGTATTTCCTTTAAAAACTCTTTTCTACGACATTCAGGCAACATATCAAATGCAGAATACATTGCATGAGTTTTTCGAAAATCAAATTCTTCTCCATCAAATTGATGTTTGGCCATAATTAATCACAACCCCCACTAATATATTATTAAATATATAAATTAACTATTATATTATTTTGGTTTAATAAATGTCATCTTAATACCATATTTTTTCAAATAATCATTAAAAATCTTTGTTTGAGCTTTAAAAGTCGAAATCTCAACAGATTTGGATATGTTTTCGAGATTTTGCATAAGTTTAAATCCACTAATCGAATATATATCAATAGATTCTTTATATTTTTGTTTTTCTTTTGTAGATTTTTCATTGAGAAACGTATTTCGTTTCCTATATGCTCTTTTATAATCCTTATGAAAATCTTTATATCTAGATTTATCAATGTCTCCTTCATCACGATAAAATTTGTTTCTTATAACCATAAATCCATTTGAAGAATATATGATATTATACTTAACTTTATTATCAATAATACCAGTACACAAATCAATTTCATGAGGTAAGGGTATTCCAGAAGGATGATTATGAATTGTAAGTCCAAAATAAGAATTTTTTACCTCATCTCTATCTGATTTAGGTAATCCAATTTTATCTTTTTTAAAATCTGTAGTGGCATCAGATATTATTTTAAACTCAGCATCCGTAGTTGTTAAATATTCTATTTCTTTCTTTTTTATTTTATTTATAAAATGAATTAAATTATATGTGACACAGTTAATATCATCATCATCCACAACATCTTTTAAGCTATTTTTAATAGATTCTTCCGACCAGTCGATATCATGTTCATCATATGAATATTTTTTATTATCTGAAGTGAAATCCATAAACTTCGGATTTTCTTTTATTTCCAATTCTTCATATTCATCTACTATTGCTGTTATGGTGCATCTGCAGTTTGGGTGGTATAGTGGGAGGTTGTCTGTGTCTTCAATAGAATAAGGGTTGTTTTTTTCTGCTTGTTGGCAGATTGTGCAGACGTTGGTGTCTTCTGCGGTTAGTACTTCTACTTGTTCTACTCCGTAGTTTTCGTAGGCTTGTAGTGTTCCGGTGAGCATTGCACGGCCAACCTCTGTACGGGCAATCATCTTCGCCCTTTGAGTAGCAGATAAAGTCATACCCTCCAAAGGCTTCAAACCAGATTCCTCAATAGCCTTCGCCACCTCATAGACAGACTGACCCTCAGCAACACCTCTGAAAATATGATGCCTAACACTACCACGAAGATCATCAGACAATCTTTTAATCAAATCAAAATTATAATCCTGAAGAAATTCCAAAGCATACATTGAAGAATCATTAAACACTCTTGCTTGACGGATGTCTCTGTAACCTCTTGATTCTCCTGCACGATACATTCTTTCAATTATCTCGTCCGCAGATAAACTTGTATCATAAACGATTTCATCTAATTCATCATCTATGGCTTCAAATACTTCTTCGGTGAGTTTAATATTATTATAGAAATATTCTTTGGCTTCATTACTGTTAATCCACTGAGAATATTTTGATAAAGTGGAATCAATCATCCTCATCAAATGCCTAGAATACTCCAAATCATCAGATGATAAACTTTTATTTATCTTATTGTCAAAATCAAGAATCTCCATCAGCAGCCAATTGGTTTTCCTCCTTTCGATATCCACTATCATTTGGAGTACTCCTTATTCAATCTTTCCAGATATAGTGCTTTTTGTAGAGTTTCAACTTCCGGCCTATTATTTTTCTGTTCATTTACACCTAAAGGCAATATATTGTTTGTCTCCGATGGAGTTGTTGTTCCGAACATTCCATAATTCATCGGCACATCACCCCAAGCCACCGGCTCCAAACCATAGTCTGTTCTTACTTCGTTGATGTATTTCACACCATTCTTGACTTGAAGGTCTTCAATCTGTGCACGTGTAAGCTTGTTTTCCAAGTCCATATGATTATATTCAAATATCTCCTTGAATCCAGTACGGCCAAGAACCTTATTGAAAGCATTTTCAATTGTTTTGCATTCACCGGACAATGTCTTGTTGAAGCTTTTCTCCTGAGCTTCACCAGTGCCACTACCCAAGCTTGCAGTTTCGATTATTCCAATAATAGCTGGAGGTACCTGAAAGCCAACTAGGACTCTGTCTCGAGCATAGGTCATCAGGTTCAGGAAATCCATATCTCTGTTGCTGTTGCTGGTGGATTGATATGATATTCCTTTTCCGAAAAGCAATCCTTTCTTGTTGCCGTCTGCTTTTATCCTGTTTATTGTCTGCTGTACAGTGGTTGATTTTACATTTGAATCAAAACTTACAATTCCCCTTGGATCTATACCATTGTTTTCGAATATCTCCTTGTTATGTTTCATTCCTTGAAATTCCAATGCGATGGCCAAACCTATGCTGTCTATTTCTGAAACTCCCCAAAGATGATTGTGCACTTCAATTCTTGGTTCATAAATATGAATCAGTTGGTCGTCTTCAAAAAGATAATCTGAATTTCTAATACCCCACTGCTCTGTTTCCCTATTATACATCATAAGCTCTGTGGGAATATATTTGAATCCTATGGGGATGTTGCCGTAGTTTTCATCGTAGTTGATTTCTATGAATGCGTCGCCCGTAAGTTTCCATGATTTCCATATCTGGTCATTCAATATTGCAAATGTCTCAGGCTGATTTTTACCTTGAGGATCCAGGAAAAGATTTTCAAGATAACTTACAGTAACAGGATCAACTTCGACATTATCCCTGTCCTTAATGCTGAAACCGTTCAAGAGGCTGTATCTGCTGAATGCTTTGATACATGATTTTACATAAACGTTGTTGTAGGCTTGATAATATGTTCCTAGGTCTCCCTGTGTTTTGTTTGAGCGTGTGAAACTCCAACCATAATTGTTCATGAATGCGTCATAAAAACTGTTGGTTTTAGGTCTTCTTAATCCAGGAAGACTATCTATTCCTTTTTTTATAGTGTTGATAAAACCCAAAAATATTACTCTCCTGATAATAAAATAATAAAATAAAAATAGTTGTCAAGCATTTTTTTTAGAAGGCTTGACACTTGATAAAAAATAGCTAAAAAAAATAATACATCTTGTTTTTCTTTTTATGAAATGTCTATAATTTCAAATGGTTCAAAACCAATTAACTCTTCATTAAGATAATTAAAAGCATGACTCGCTGCATCAACAATATCATCATGAGCACCATCAGGAAAAGCACGAAACTCATCAATGAAAATTTGCCTCAGCTTATCATCAACAATATCAACAAAAACTTCCCCATCCAAAATCTTATGCTGTAGTGGTGTTGCCCTGTCTGATTTGCTGTTGTCTGATACAGCCATTCCACGTTCAACAAAGTAGCCTTCCAATTGCTTTTCCCATTCGTCAAAAAGAATCGCACCGGCAGCAGCAACTCCTGTTTCAATAATGGAAACATTGTCTACACCATCTTGCCTTACCTGTTCCTTAATGACATTTGCCGTGTTCTCGTTTCCAAACTGACCATAGACAAAGTCAGTTATCAGCACTGACTTCATATCGTCGAGCAAGAACATTGGCACTCCCGCAGTATAGTCGCTTGAGCCTGTTTTGCTTGATGCAATATCCCAACCTCTTACCTTTTGCACTATTTCCATCTCCGGTCTGCACCAATGAATCTTATTAAGGTTAAAGAAATCGGAAGTATCGTCTATAGGCTTTTGCTGATAGATTGACTGAAAAAGCCGTTCTCCAATTGTTTCCTGTTTTTTTCTTAAAACTTCTATGGTGTATCTTTCTTTCCATAGTGGTGTGCCATCTGGAAGAATAGCCGGAAATGTAACGAACTTGTAGTCTTCATTTCTTTCCCTTTCCAAAAATGAAATCAAGTCATTGCTATGCCAACGTGTGTGCAGTATCACCAAACGAGTGTGAATTTCTATCCTCTGTTCAATAATGGAATCAAACCAGTTTAGTTTCTTTGACAGTTGCGTTGGAGTAATATCTTCAATCCCCTTGTATGGATCATCAATAATCAGATAATCTGCATCTTGACCTGTAATAGAACCTGTAGCTCCAACAAGACGAATGCTACCAGAGTATAGTTTTCCCTTGTTGTCTTCGAACTTGATATGTGTGCTTGAATGTTTTACATCTGAAAGATGAACATTGAAATAAGGCCCTATCTCTTTGACCAGTTCCCTTATTCTTATACCGAAATTCTCTGAAAGAGAAGCCTCTGCATTAACAACAAGAATGTTCAAGTCGGGATTGTTTAGGATTAACCATAATGGATAGGCCAATGTGACCATTGATGATTTGGAATGTCTTGGGGGCGTACTGACACATAAACGATGAAAATCACCAAGATACAGCTTCATCAATTCCCTTGAAAGAACACGTATATGTGGAGCTTCAACCTTATCGGCATAACGAGAAGCCACAGTCTCCATATAAAAATCGTACAAGTCATTGATACAATCAGCCATCTTCATTTTCCCCATTCAGTATAGAACGTATCTCATCATCATTAAACTTATCAGATAAATTCAAACTATTGTTCAATTCAACTACAATGTCATTGCTTTTATTGAAATCAAGTTGAAGCTTGATGTAATCTTTAAGAAGCTTGGCCTTATCCAACAGATCAATTTCATAGGAATTCATGACATCCCTGATGATTTCATCACCATAGCTGATTACAAGTTCTATTATCGATTGTGCATCTACTCCTCTTGCTACTGCTTCATCGAATCTTTTCTGAGCCTTGTCTTTCTTTGCCACTTCTTTTTTCACAGCTTCGGCTTTTCTTTTTTTCACTTCGCTTGCAACACTGGAATCAATGTCAAGATGATTCCTCCTATAAGAGTTTATGGCATTGAATCCAATCTCCTCATCATATTGTTCTTTCAAGTAAGCAGATACTTTTCTGCCACTCCAACCCTTCAATAATAAATCAACAATTTCATTAAAATGCTCTGACTTTTCAACTTTAGTTTTAGGAGGCATAAATATCTACATCACATAATATTTTTTCCCTGAACCGATTCAAACTTCTGAATTGAATTGAATTATACTGAATCGATTCAAATGAATCATTTATTTTTATTCAACAATTTTTAATTGTGATCCTTTTAGTGTATTAATTCGAATAGTATTGGTACTGCAATGGCCACTACTGCAATTATTACTCCAATTACCCATTTGAGAGTATTTATGGTGGATTTCATTTCCAGTACGTCCACTCCTAGTTTTTCTATGTCATTGCTGTTTTTGAGTGTGTCTTTGTTGTTTTCCTCAAGCATTGCTATTACTCTTACGACGTTGGCGTTTAGTTCGGCTACTTCTTTTCTTTCTTCTTCTATTGTAGCCATCATCATGGTTATTTCATCGTGCTTTTTGTCTACTCTTGTTTCGAGTTTTATGACTCTGTTTTCTAGTCTTCCTAATCTTTTTTCATTTTGAATGCATCTTTCTTCAAGCCCCATCTTCATCAACTCCTTGTTCTTCTGGTGTTGATTCATCACTTATTGAAGATAGTTCTACAGGGGGAGTTAATATTTCCTGTTTTAGTGCAACAGTTTCAAGATTAGGCTGGTTTATTAATGTATTGTCATATCTTGAATCGAAGTAGGCAAGTATTAATCCTATGGCTGCTACTATTACTGCTATGTATTGGTTGCTTGTTGTTTCTGATATGCTTAGGTATGGTGCTATTGTCATTACTGCGAATTTTACGATTGTTGTAATGTTTCCTTTTAGGTTTAGATCTTCCATGAAAAATCAATCCTCCTCTTTGGGATTTTAAAAAATAGTTACTATTTTTGGGATGGAAAAAAAATATTTTTTAGAGTTTTTTATAAAAAAAATGAGGGAAAGGAAGAATAAATCCTGAAAAATATATTTTAAGGTTTAGATTAAGATAATGTTGATTAATATCCTATTTTTTTAAAAAAAAGTATTTTAATATAATATGTAATAAGATTCAATGAGCTATGTTTATTTTTATAGGATAATTAATCTCCACTATTCTTTTTTTCTTTCCTTAAATCGATTTTTTTAGATTGCTCTTTTTTTCCTTTCCCTTTTTTTACCAAACCCTGATTTTTTTTCCAAAAAAGGAGAAATGATTTGATAAAAATCTTTTGCTAATGCATCAGATGAAAAAATCCGTATTTTTTTTGTTAAAAATGGCAGCAAAAAATATAAAATATGTTTATTCCGTTTTTAGGAAAAAAATGTAAAGTTTTTCATGTTTCACGAGCTTTTAATTGATGATAAACTGTAAAGTTTTGTCGTATAATTGTACCGCAATTCAAACAGAATACTTCATCATGATATTCATCATAAACTATCCTGGAGTCGTCACAGTCACAAACAAGGTCCACTAATAATTTATTCCCATCTGAAACTTTAACAATCTGAATATTGTTTTGCTTAAAATTCTTAAACATAATCCTTAAAAAAACATTCCCCCTCACTATATAGTGTAACGAAAAAGGAAATAAATAATGATTAAGAAAAATAATACTTGGTGAATAATAATGACTTCATTACGCATATATCAAATAAAAGGATTAACATTAAATGATGTTCTTAAAATTAAAAACTTTGAAAAAATAAACGAAGAAGATCAAGAAACAAAAGTAAAATTAAAACAACATATTCTTAATTTTAAAGAAGAAAAAAATTTAATATCATTTACTTTTAAACATGAAACTGCAACAAAAATAGAAATTGATGGTAAAAATGTATCTAATTTTCATGTGTATTCTGGAGAAATCTGGATTCTTTTTAAGAAAAATCATACTTTTTTATTTTTATCAACATATGAAACCTCTGAAGATTTAATATATTCTATGATATTACAGATTATACAAACCTCAATAAACAATTTAGAAAAAGAATTAATATCTGAAAAAGTAGATTTGAAAGAGTGTTTTGTTGAAGTTATAAATACGGATGCTTCAAAAGTTACAAGTTCATGGTTTAGAAAAATTACTCCTCATGACCAATCCGCATTTCTTAGTGGGACATTACGTGATGATGAAGGAAGAGAAAGTAATTTATATCGTGAATTAAAAAAAACAGCACAACAACAGAGCAGTATTTCAATAATATCTAAAAAATTAGCAAATAAAATAACAATAAGTGAAAGTAAAATATCATCTCGAAATAATGAGATAAATCATATTTCACTTATTGATTATTTTGAAAAAATTTTATATGAAATTATGATGTAATAAAACTTAAAATTACAGTAACTATCTTATCGATTGCTTCTTGATTGTCTAACTCTAAAAAATGTAATTCATATTTATTATTGAATTTAGTTACTTCAAAATCATCACATTTAATTGAATCTCCAAAAATTTTAATAAGATTAGATTTAGATAAAATATTTGAGCTTAAAATAAATTGAGTTTTTTGATTAATAGAATGAATGTAATCTAATTTCTGAAAATCTCTGTAAATATCAAACAATGTATTTATTCCATCTTTTAAATTCCTAAACGGAATATTAATTTCTTGTTTTATTAAAATATTCTCCTCTATGGGAAGGTCAATTCTAATAGAAATATGATGATTTCTACGTTTTAAATTTCCATAAATATAAGGATAATCAATATCTGGATGAAAATCATATTCTTTTAATAATCTTTTGAGATTCTCTTTAAAATCGTCATACTCTATATCTTCAGAAATGTTGAATGAATGTTGAAGAATTATTTGAAACTCATTCTTAGACAATAATCTCTTATTTATCCAATTATGAATCCATTTAACTATAGGATAAGATTGTGTTGGAAAAATAACTGAAATTATTGTAAAAATTGATCCAATAAAACCAATAATTGCAAATATAAACTCAATTATTTCCCACATTATATCATCCCAATTTTTTATATATATTTATTATATTTTTTATTAAATTTAAACCTCTTATGTTCATGTTTTTTAGTTTTTTCCAAATATAATCTGGGAGCAGCATATTTAAAAATTTCTGGAGCCCCTCATATAGAAATAATTTTTAGAATAATGAAATATTATAATTTAAGATTTTTTTCAGATTCCTTACACATTTCCTCAAATGTTATTTCACCATTAAAATATTTTTTAGTTAATTCCATTCTTCTACGATCATTGAAATGTATATCCAATTTAATTTGTTTTTTATTTTTTGATTTATCATCCATATTTATCAACTCTTGTAAATTTTATATAATCTTCTAAAATAGAATTATTTTCATAATTTGCCCATAATATTTCTCCAAAAATACCATATCTTCCCTTCGCTCTCCATAATGCATTGTTATAATCATCCTTAACTTCCTCAACTATGATATTTTTAATATCTTCAGATATTTTTTCTTTAAATTCTGCTATATAAATATATCTAGGGGCGTGAACAATCAAATATTTTTGAAAAATAAAATCTGTTTGAAGCATTTCATTAAAATCTTCATCATTGAACGGTACATCATCAATATGAAAATGAGAAATACTAATTTCATCATCTTCCTGAAATACCATATTAACTTGTCCAATATACACTTCATAAGGATTATCACTAGTAACATAATCACTAATATTTCCATCAGTTAAATTAATTATATATCCCCATTCAACTTGCTCATCTTTAATAAACTTATCAAAATCAAACATGCTAAATTTAATAATTCCAGGTAATTCATTAGGCAATTTATCTTCAGAAATTTCTTTAAATAAACTATTACGCTGATTACTTTCAAACTTATTATAAAAATGGAAAGGCAATAAATCAAATATTTTAACATTTTTATTTTCTTCTAATTCTTCATAGTCCTCCACTATTGCAAGTACACTACATCGACAATTAGGATGAAACAAAGGCAAATTATCCGTATCATTAATATCATAAGGGTTGTTTTTTTCTGCTTGTTGACAGATTGTGCAGACATTGGTGTCTCCTGCTGTTAGTACTTCTACTTGTTCTACTCCGTAGTTTTCGTAGGCTTGTAGTGTGCCTGTGAGCATTGCTCGGCCAACCTCTGTACGGGCAATCATCTTCGCCCTCTGAACAGCAGACAAAGTCATCCCCGGCAATGGTTTCAAGCCTGATTCCCCAATAGCCTTTGCAACTTCGTAGACAGATTGTCCCTCTGCAACTCCTCTGAAAATATGATGCCTAACACTACCACGAAGATCATCAGACAAACGCTTAATCAAATCAAAATTATAATCCTGAAGAAATTTCAAAGATAGTTTGGTTGCATCATTAAACACTCTAGCCTGACGAATATCCCTGTAACCTCTACTTTCCCCCACACGATACATTCTTTCGATTATCTCATTTGCAGACAAGCAAGTGTCAAGGATAATTTCATCTAGTTCATCATCAATCACCTCAAACACTTCCTCAGTGAGTTTAACACTATTATAGAAATATTGTTTAGCTTCATTGCTGTTAATCCACTGAGAATATTTTGATAAAGTGGAATCAATCATCCTCATCAAATGCCTAGAATACTCCAAATCATCTGATGATAAGCTTTTATTTATTTTATTGTCAAAATCAAGAATCTTCATCAGCAGCCAGTTGGTTTTTCTTCGTTCTATGTCTACTATCATATTTTTATTCCTAGTCTTTTGAGTTCGTTTTTGATTGTTAGCTCTTCTTTTTCGAAGTCTTTCTTTGAATGTCCGCTTAATCTTCCTGAGCCAAGACCCCATTTGCTTGTAGGATAGTTGATATCATATTTTTGCCTGTGTTTTCTTACTCTTTGCAGTGTTTTTTCCTGATATCCGTATTTTTTACATGTGTCGCTGCAGTATTTTTGACTGTTCCATGTTTTAGTATATTCCTTCCCACACCATTTACAGACACTCATAATTATTCACTCTTCGAAAGTTCCCACATAAGCAGCAGTCAAATGAATGCTTTTGGATCCGTCAATGAAGTCAGGTATTTCTGGATTTATCTTCTTGCATTCGTTTATGAAAGCTACTAGTTCCTTTTTTGTTAAGGTTTCATCAGTTCTTTTAATTGACAGTTCGTTGAATTTTCTTGTAAGGTATTCATAATTTTCTTTCAATTCTTCCAGTTCATTCATTGTCAATTTCCCTCATTTTAATTAATGATTCTCTAATATCATCATACTCTTTTTTACTTTGGATACAATCTAACAAATCATTACATAGAAATATTTGAGCCTGTACAATTTGTTTACCTGCCTCATCGTCATTCAACTCACATTCCATATATTGTCTTTGTTTCATTGTGTAAACTAATCTGATTAATTCAGTGATTTCTTCAACAGTGACCTCAATTTTCATAGTAATTTCTCCAGTCTTGCTTCCAATTCATTCTCCAATTGATCCAATTCTTCCTGCAGCTCTGCTACTCTTTCCTTGTTGTTGATGATTTTGATTAGCTGTTTGGTGAATGCCATCTGGTTTTTTATAGAACGTATTTCCTCATTCAGCACATTCATATTATACACTCCCCACTGCATCTTCTTAATATGTTCACTCTCCATCTTTCTCCATTTGTGGTTTGTAATATTTTGGGAATCCTCTTTCGATTTCAAAACCTATTTCTTTGGATAATTTTTCCAATGCTTCCCTACGACCAAATTTAACATGCATATCCTCCTCTGATTTGCTTCCCGTGTCAGCAAATTCAAAATACACCTTTTCAATAAGTGCTTTAACATCATCGATTGAAATCATATCCTCATCTTGAGGGAATGATTTTAAATAATTTTCAATCAACTCAAATACTTTCCTTGCATAGACCCTATCAGATTCTTTGATTTTTTCATCAAGATCATTGTAAGGTATCCATAAAGTTTTCCACCTTTCCAGCCTTTCATCCTGTTTAATTATTAACTTCCCTTGTTCATCGGTTGTATAATTGTAAACAGATGCAATATTTGCAATATCTAATAATTTATCCATGTCTTTTGCAATGCTTTTGCTCCATTCAATCCACTGTTCATGCTCCAATTCAGCCAATTCTTCAATCAAAAAATCTTTATCATTAATTAGCCCATATTCAATCATAATCTAATTCTCCTTTCAATTTTCTGCCCAATCTTCTCATTGTCTCCCTATTATGCTCGTAGTTTGGATCATCTTCATTGAAGATGTTTCCAGGAAAACCTAACAAACCTTTATAGAAATTTTTCAAATATTCTTCATTCATAACTATCCCCACTTCCTTCTCAAATAAAAATGTAGCCTATGGAAGAAACTTAAATGAACTCCTTTAAGTTCATTCAAATTCCTGACTTCCTGTCTCTGTGACTTTTCCGCCACATATTTCTTCATACACCTAACACCTCAGCACGGACTTCCCAATAGCGGCTTTTATCCCAACCAGTCTTCTCCATTGCCCTTGCAATCTTAAAGGCTGTGGATTTCTTGCGGAATTTACCGAAAAATTGGGATTTGCCATCAATTGATTTCTGAACACGAAAATAACCATCACCATCATGGGAAATGTTACGAGGCATTACGCCCCTTTTCAGCCTAACGTAATCATATTCCGTACGAATCAATTCTCTCAACGTATTCCACTCATTCTGAGCCAAATCGTATTTCACAAGAATATCCACTACACGAAGGTCATCAATATAGTCATCTGTAACAGCAGGTAAAATCTTCTTCAAATCATCCCTTGTTTTTTTAACTCTTCCGTAGCATTTGCGTCTGAATCCTGATTCTGAAATCGCATGCTTTCTCCAACGCTCGTATTCGATGTTAGTCAAGTTATGCTTATTCATCAATTCCTTCTTGGTCAATCGTGTATTGACATAGTCTTCCTTGAATTCTTCAAAGCCCTCGTATAGATCCTTTGAATATTGCTCGATAATGGCCATTATTTCAATAGCCTCCCTCATTATATTTCCAAACCTTAAAGTCAAGTGACCTGTTCAAGTTTCTTAAATCAACTTCACATCTTAAAATGCTGGTTTTAACCCCCAGTATTTCTTTTTTGATGAAAAGCAGTTCCAAATCAATATGGGCTTTACGCCCTTCGGCATTGGTGATTCCAAGTTCTTTCCATTCCTCTTTTGATTTGCTTTGAAGCTTTGCAGATTCCACATCCCGTGCCAACTCCAAACCCATCAATTTTATCTTATGGTCAGCCAATTCTTTTTCAACAGCCTCAATCTTTCCAATTGTATCTTCAATTTCCAACATCAGCATTCAACTCCAGGACAATGCATCTTCCACTAAGGATTTTTCCTCGTTTGGAAGATCCTCCATTCTCATCCTAACCCTTTCATCAAAACTCAAACCATCATCTGATTCTTGGTTTTCATCCCAACATGACTCCAGGAAACTTACAACCTTATCAACCTTTTTCTTATCAACTACCATCTTATATGTCCCCTACAAACTTATGCAAAACCTCTTTTTTATTGACGCAGATATCGTCAACATGATTATCGCAAATCCACGCCAAAGCAATATCCATCAAACCAGCATTATACTTCCTAATCCAATTATAAAAACTATACTCGCTTATTTCATGCTCCCAATCGATCTTATTGTAAATCTCCTTTTTAGGAATTCCCTTCCTGCAGGAAGAAACAATAATCAAAGCCTCACTAGCAGTAACAGGAATCCCATTCTTGCCCTTGCGAGTTTTAAAATACCTTTTATCAAAAGCAGTGAAATACAAGTAGATATGGCGAACATTTGTTTTTGAAGCTTTCCTTTTATTTGCAGATTTTTTGAATGCCTTATCAACAGCATCTTCAACTATCTTCACATTTTCGTTGTCAACCGGCTTGATTTCCTCTTGTTTTTTAGAAGGAAAAACCCAATAATGGATCTTCCTTACAATACTTTCCAACATTTATAATCCCTCTTTTTCTCTTTTGAAAATATACTGTGTACCAGTAGCATACTCCTTTTTCTCAAAACCTTTTTCAAGCAAGTACTCCTCAGCAATCCTTGCCTTCTCATCTGAAACCCATTCCATTATTTTCACATTGAATGAAAACCCAATGTCCTTGGCATAAAATCCAAGAGGATGAGTAACATAGCCATCAAATGAAGCACCAAGAATGTTCATCAGATAATCAACTATTTCATAAGTGGTTGTTTCATTGTCCAGTAAAGATGTTTCTTCGGTCATTTTTTTCTCCTTTTTTTATAACAATGTTATATTTTATCATTATTTTTGAAATTTTAAAATAATAATAATAAAATAATAATAATTTCCTTTCAAAAATTGTCATACAAACTTGTCACACAATTCTCTTTTAATATATTGGAAAACTGTATGACGTATGACGCACCCGTATGACAAAATCCTAACATTCATCCTCCAAATCGTATGACAAACCTGTATGACACATAGTCCTAAGATGATCAACCACACACTCCAAAAAACTATTAGCATCAAAACCATTCTTACGACCATAACTCAAAACAGCAGACTTACCCCCATCAGAACAAACCTGCTCCAAAGCATTCTCCCCATAACCATCAAAAACCCTCTTAGCATAACCATGACTAACCTCACCAATCAAAGAAGCCAACTCCAAATCATTAAGCTTACGAGGCTCAATAACACGAATCTCATTATTAATATTACACAATTCAGACTCTTTCTTATAAAGCTGAGATTTAAGATTAGCAATCTCCAACTCCTTTTCACCCTTCTCAAACTCAAGACAATCCATTCTAGAAGCAAGCTTCTCCATTCCAATACGCCAAAAATCCTCATCAGTGTACCTGCTGCTACCCTTCACGATTTGTGATTTCCTCTTCAAATCATCAGTAGTACGAATACTCACCCTAGCTTCCTTAGGATACCTAATTCTACCCATAAAATCAAACCTCCATCTTATACTCCTCATATTTGCGGTCAATAAAATCCTCAACTTGACGAATGTGCTTGCAAATCCTTTTCCTGAAATGAAAATCAGGACAGGTGCAAAACCAAATCATATCCTCATAAAAGACGTTAACAATATTGGGATTGCCAGGTTCAGATGCTGACTCAACTTCAAACATCATTCCTTGATTATCAGCAATCAATATTCTAGGATTCATATTATCTCCTGTGTGGAAAATTGTTTTAGGAATTCTCTTGATGCGGTCATTGCATCTGAAGAAATGTCATGCTTTCCCAATTCAAGTGCAATATTGCGTCTGGTGGTTGGAATGCCTTTATCCTCCAATATTTCTTTCATTTTCTCTATGGTTCTTGGAGTTTCATCTTCCTTCATTTCAATGCATTCCTTTTGAGTTGCATTTACAGAGGGAACTTCGCTCTTGTAAATCAGGAAAGTGTTTCTGAGAACTTGAAGCTTCAACTCCTCGTAATCGTTTTCATCTTTTGTTGGGATTCTTACATTGAGCTCTCCGTATTCATTATTCCAAGATTTTACTTTCAATATAAGGGCATCTTCTATGATGTTAAACCATAGGGATAATTCCTTTTCGAAACATTCATTTTTCAATATAGACAAAACCACATTCAATGGTGTTTCCTCATCAATATCATAATTTGGGAGATTCCTCTGAATCTCCGCCAACTTACGATAAACCACATTCATATTGGTTCCTCCTTTCTTCCACGCCATTTAGTGCATTCATTGGAAAAAGAGTTTCCCTAAACTCAAGACAATCCATTCTAGAAGCAAGCTTCTCCATTCCAATACGCCAAAAATCCTCATCAGTGTACCTGCTGCTACCCTTCACGATTTGTGATTTCCTCTTCAAATCATCAGTAGTACGAATACTCACCCTAGCTTCCTTAGGATACCTAATTCTACCCATAAAATCAAACCTCCATCTTATACTCCTCATATTTGCGGTCAATAAAATCCTCAACTTGACGAATGTGCTTGCAAATCCTTTTCCTGAAATGAAAATCAGGACAGGTGCAAAACCAAATCATATCCTCATAAAAGACGTTAACAATATTGGGATTGCCAGGTTCAGATGCTGACTCAACTTCAAACATCATTCCTTGATTATCAGCAATCAATATTCTAGGATTCATATTATCTCCTGTGTGGAAAATTGTTTTAGGAATTCTCTTGATGCGGTCATTGCATCTGAAGAAATGTCATGCTTTCCCAATTCAAGTGCAATATTGCGTCTGGTGGTTGGAATGCCTTTATCCTCCAATATTTCTTTCATTTTCTCTATGGTTCTTGGAGTTTCATCTTCCTTCATTTCAATGCATTCCTTTTGAGTTGCATTTACAGAGGGAACTTCGCTCTTGTAAATCAGGAAAGTGTTTCTGAGAACTTGAAGCTTCAACTCCTCGTAATCGTTTTCATCTTTTGTTGGGATTCTTACATTGAGCTCTCCGTATTCATTATTCCAAGATTTTACTTTCAATATAAGGGCATCTTCTATGATGTTAAACCATAGGGATAATTCCTTTTCGAAACATTCATTTTTCAATATAGACAAAACCACATTCAATGGTGTTTCCTCATCAATATCATAATTTGGGAGATTCCTCTGAATCTCCGCCAACTTACGATAAACCACATTCATATTGGTTCCTCCTTTCTTCCACGCCATTTAGTGCATTCATTGGAAAAAGAGTTTCCCTTTTTCTTGCATTCGAACTTCCAGTCAACCATATTGTTGATCTTCTCGGAAATCTTGCTTGACTCGTTTTCCTCTGTCACAATCAGATCCTTCTGACCTATGAAAATCACGTTTATGTCTGATTTTCTCATGCATTTCCAGAGCTTGTTGAAATTCTGGCTACGGTTAAGCCAAGCTTGCTGACCTTTAGCATCATTAGGAATTAATAAATCTGTCAGGCTTCCTACACCATCGATGATTAAAGTGTCGAAATCTTTACTTTGACATATGTCAGTGATGATGTTGCTAATGGCTGTAACAAGCATGTTCGGGCCAGTTATTTTCAAATCGAGAATTGGCAGTTCAGTGTGGTTGGTGTCATCCATATCCAACACCACCGGTGACAATCCTTTCTTTTTACAGTATCTTTCAGCAGCAGTACTTTTCCCTGTACCGTCAAGACCATAAATGAGGGTCTTGATTTTCTTATCTTCTTTCTTTTTGAACTTTAACATTCTAATCAACCTTTCCTTAACAAATACAATTCATCTGACACGTAGAACAATGGAATTCTTTTTTCATCAGATACTCTTTCAATAAACTGTGCTGGAGTGTATAACGCCTTCCAACAGTCTTCACTAGGATATTCAGCAACAACATCACGATACCTGATGAAGAAATCATCTGCAGTAATCAGGTCATAGTAATCTAGAAATGTTTCCAATTGTTGGAAACTGCTTACTGCAAACCATTGTAGTATCTGACAGATTTCATCACTGTACAATTCTATTCTGGGAAATGCATCCCTTACCACTTCAAAAAGAAACATTTTTAGAAATCCCCCAAATGATAGTAGTAGAGATTGGATTCAGTAGCTGAACCAATAACCATGTAACAGATCATCACGAACAGAATCAAAGCAAGGAATGATGTTAATGCAATCAATATGAAACTGTTTCTTACAGTCCATTCTTCGACCTCTTCCTTTTTAGCTTCCCATCTCTCACCGTAGGACAATTTTTTCTCAAGCCTTACAGGGCTTTTCCCGGTTCTAAATAGTTGCATGAGAATCACCTCCAAGATTATCGGTTATTTCTCTGCATTCCTTTTTAACAGCACTGTGATAATAAAATCCTTCTAGAAGATTGCATAATTCTTCATCTGTAACGCCTGTGTAGAAACGGACGAATTCAACGAATTTTATGAGGTTTGTGAAATCTTCCTTTGCAAGATGATAGCAGCATCTTACAATTGGATCTTCATTGTTTTGCCAGAATGCCGGAGGATTCATAACGCAGCCTCCACTAGAATTTCAAGGATTGATGCGTCTGCAACTTCTCTGATGACTGAATATTTTGAATCAATACCTTTAGGGTCGTTTTCTTCCTTACGGAATATTGCTCCGATTGTCCATCTGTTGAAGCTTCCGGCCTTTTCAATGTAGGGTTTGAGATAGTCAAAATCAGGAATGTCCTTTTCCTCGTAGCAGACAATATTTAGGACATTTTCATGTGAATCTGTTAGAATTCCCTGAATCTCATTAGCATATCTTGCTGCTATGACTACTTCATTCCATCTGTCCTTGTCTTCCTTTGAAGTGTTTTCCCAGTCACCCCATAGGCATTGTACTATGCCTTTTCTTTGGTCTCTTTCAAAACGGTTTTTGATGGTTTCGTGCTTTGATTCAGCATATCTAAGTTCGTTTTGCAGGATAGTGGTGTTCATTGTACACCTCCCTCTGCTGCGAAATTCACCCATTCCATCATTTCATCCGCTGACATTGTCCAGACATTTGGAGAGTTTACCTGTGGAATCTCTTCTTCAGGTGTTTCTGGATCTAGAATGTTAAGGATTTTTTCCTCTGATGTTTTCCCCATTTTTTCGGGGAGTTTGCGTAATTCGTCTTTAAAAAAGTCTACTTGTTTTTTCAGTTTTAGACAATTCTCACATACTGTGATAATGTCTTCCTCTGTGAAGGGAACACCCCTCACCATAATAAATTCACTCATTGAAATTTCACCTTGTTTGGATTTTTAAGATGATTTTAAGAGTTGCAGCCCTTAAAAACCTTCTTGATTATTGATTAGTATAAACTACTATATAAATATATGCTTTATTATATGCTATTAAATATATATATGAGTATGCTTAAATATAAGAATATTAAATATAATAAATATAAACATAAAGGTATGAGATTAATGTATTCAAGTAAAGTACAACAACATGGAGGAAGCAAAATAGTCTCCATTCCAAAAACAATAGTGGATTTATTAGAAATAGAAAAAGGAGACTCAATGATTTGGGAACTAAATTTAGAAGATAAAACATTATCAGTTAAGAAAAAAGAAAAATAATTTATTTTATTAAATTGACAAAAATGCTTAAAATTAATGATAGCTCTCGCTAATGATATTAAACTTCTTTTTGCCCATTGATTCTTATTTAAATTAAATATAGGTAATTTTAAATAGTTTTTATTACATATATTAAAAGTGGTTACGGAAATCGTTTCACCTTGTTTGGATGTTGATTCTATTTTTTGTAACCGATGTGGGCGAGAATGTTGCAGCATTCTACGACCCCACAATTAAATAATTGATTACAAAAATATTAATATTAAGCTCTTCTTTTTCTTTTAAACGTCCTTTTCTATCGTCATGAGCGAATCCCCATAATAAAATTCACTCATTGAAATTTTCTCCCATATAAAAAAATAAACTATTTTTCATAAA
>NZ_JAUNXR010000005.1:0-2168 GCF_030539665.1 Methanobrevibacter sp. | reverse complement strand
AAATTCACTCATTGAAATTTTCTCCCATATAAAAAAATAAACTATTTTTCATAAAAATAGTTACTACTTTTTTTTGGTATACTTCACAGATCATCAAGTGAAAAAAGCTATTGGTCTTTTTTTTCTTGATATCTAGTTATAACATTTGTATTAAATACTTAATAAACACCACGGGTAAGAGGTACAATTTCAAGTGTAAAAAAGTTGACACTGTAAATTGAAACTGAGTAACAAAAATCATGCATAAAAAGTAAGTTTTAAATATGACCCTATAACATAATTATAATTAAAAATATCCTCAACTCCATTCTTCAAAAGGTATTCTCAGTCTTACTATTTTCTCTTCGATGGAGTAAGAAAAAATTATAATGCGTACTCTTTATTCAAATTAAATTATTAATGCTGATGGGATGTTGTATGCACTAATCCTGCTACATACAACTAGCATTAATTTTAATATAAAAAACTAATTTTATTTTTAAACTTACAAAAAATTATAAAAAGGAAAATTAAAATCTAAGTCCCCTTTCCTTCATAAAAGCGAGAAGATTAACACAATTAACCCCAACCTCACTACAAACATAAGGAATTTTACTTAAAGCTTTATTCTCAACAGATTCCTCAGTAAGAATAGAAATATCCTCATCACCCATAGCACATGCAATTAAATAAGGATCAGCCCAATTCTCTTCATTACTCTTTTTTAAACCCTGTCTCTGAAACACTTCAAATTTTTCATCAGACATAATATACTCTAAATTTTCAAATTTAGATTCAGGCAATTCAATAAAAGAATCATTATATTTTTCCCAGGGCTCTTGAAAATCTTTTAACTCATTGAATACTTCCTGAACAGAAAACATTGTCCCATCATCAAACATATCAAAAATAAGCTCCCAAATAGAAGGAAAAATATCTGGAGGATAATAATCTCTTAAATCAAAAATTGATGATGTATCAATCAAATATTTCATTATATTCCCCCATATATTCTTTTTTGTAATTCGGGCATATCTTTTCCTTTAAGATTAGTATAATTCATAAAATCAGCTAAATTAATTTTACCTCTATCATATGCATCAAAAACTAATCTATAATATGGTTTACTATAATATTTTATCTGATTATTCAGATGATTTCCCCCAGACCCTTTTTTCTTAGATTTATAATTATTTCCAATTTCTTCAACTTTAGAATCATAATCTTGTTTTCTAATTTTATTAATGTCCAATAATCTTCTTATGATTACATAAGTACTGACACCATATAAGTTAGATAATTTTTTCAATGCATTATCTGAAAAATCTTCAAAATATTCTCTATTCAAATCATCTGAAGGAACTAAGAACTCTCCAGCTACAGCATTACAAAATATTTCTTCTTTCAAAATATCTTTTTCATCACATATTGCGCTTTCACCCAATAATAAATGAGTTAATTCATGAAATAATGAAAATATTCGACCATTAACACTATCTTTTCCATTTAATAATATTATTGGTGCTTTATCATAGAAAATACATAATGCTCTCATCTCTTCAATAGTTACATTTTTTGTTTCAAAAATTAATATGCCTAATTTTTCATTAAATTTTTCTTTCCAAAAATTAAGAACAGAATAATGTTCTGAATCTTTAGATAATTTTTTTTGTTCATCTAATGAAACATTCAAAACTTTTCGAATATGATTAATTATATTCATCTTATTTATTTTTCCAGAAAATTTTTCAAAAGTTACACCATCTTCATTTAATTCATCTAAAAGGTCAACAAAAATATTTCTTCTAATTTCAGATTTTCTAATATTTTTAATTAAATCTGGAGATTTATTTGAATAATCCAAATTATCTAGTTTACGATAATTTATAAATACTGGATCTTCCTCAAAATCAATTGGATGAGACCTGAAGAAAAATGCTGTTGGAAGACAATACCTTTTACTAACATGTCTTAATTGTTTCCAAGTTGGACTTCTTTCACCAGATTCCCATAATTCATAACTGGATTTAATATCTCCAGGTAATGTATCTTCAAAACCATTTGTAAATCCTGCACGTTCCCTCGCCCATTTCATCATTTCAGGATTTACTTTTGCCCTAGTATCCATAATTATCAAACCTTTATCTTTTCCATATTTATAATTTAATTTCAGTTAATAAATATGTTTA